>CAXFGY010000011.1:0-18632 GCA_964002605.1 uncultured Candidatus Marinamargulisbacteria bacterium | reverse complement strand
TGAACATCATCGTCATCTTCAATTTTTTCAATGAGTGTAATGACAGCATTAGCATCCACTTGAGATAGAATAATAACGTTTGACGGTATCATTGTAATTTCTGCAATTTCGTAAGCAATGTCTTGGGTATCAAACGTACTTTTAAGTGATTCAAAGGTTGAAGGCGTTGTAAGAAGTTCGATGCTCCCATCATTTTTAGTATCAATTTCATCTACATCCTGTTGAAGTGCCAGTTCAAGTAATTGTTCTTCATTCGTTTTTGCAGGAAAAATAAATAGTCCTTTTTTATCAAATAAATAAGATACAGCACCAGTTGTGGCAAGAGAGCCATTATGACGAGTTAAAATAGCTCGAATATTAGGAACGGTTCTATTTTTATTATCAGTTAATGTTTCAATTAATAAGGCGACGCCATGCGGCCCATACGCTTCATAAGTCACTTCTTCTAAATTAGAGTCACTATCATTACCAGATCCTTTGAGAATTGCACGGTTGATATTTTCATTCGGCATATTCACTTCTTTTGCTTTCTGTAATGCTAAACGAAGACGTGGGTTCATGGCAGCATCTTCTCCGCCTAGCTTAACGGCCATAATAATTTCACGGCTTACTTTTGAAAAAAATTTACCTTTTTGAGCGTCAGTTTTTGCCTTTTTATGTTTAATAGAGCTCCATTTATTATGTCCTGCCATCGCAATAGTTCCTTTTTAATCGGTTAAGGGTTCTAAAAACAAGTGTGTCATTTTTATACTGATAAATTCCTTGGTTTTTTTTCACCCGCATATTCAGCAATTATACCATTTTCAGTCAATTCATCCATAATTCTTGCTGCGCGATTGTAGCCAATACGGAGTTTACGTTGTAAATAGGATGTCGAAGCATACTGAGTACTCATAATTAAAGACTTAGCATCTTCATATAGAACATCTTGGTTGGCATTAGAGTGTGCGTTGTTTTTGCCGTCAGATTCAGTGTCTTCATTAAGTGGGGTAACATCTAAAATATCATGATTGTATTCAGGGACAGCTTGTGACTTAAGCCATTGAACAACATTTTTGACTTCCCCTTCACTAATAAAAACACCCTGCACACGTTTTGGTTTTAAACTTCCTGCAGGTGAATAGAGCATGTCCCCTTTTCCGAGAAGCTTTTCAGCACCAGGCATATCTAAAATAGTTCGAGAGTCAATTTGAGATTGTAAGAAAAAGGAAATTCGAGATGGAATATTTGCTTTGATCAGTCCAGTAACCACATTGACGCTTGGGCGTTGGGTAGCAATGACCAGATGAATGCCAGTGGCACGCGCCATTTGTGCAAGACGGCAAATGGTTTGTTCAACATCTTGAGAGGCAACCATCATTAAATCGGCCAACTCATCAATAATGACAACAATGTAAGGTAACTTTTGAAGAGGTGGATCTAAATGATCATTTTGATAGTCATCGGATGGCAGTGAGTCAGTTGAGAATATTGAATCCGCATTATCAATCGATTCTTGGAGTGGGGTGGTTGATGACTTTTTCTTTTTTTGAGTAAACTTTTTAAGTTCTTGTACAACATATTCATTATATCCAGTAATATCTTTTACACTGATTTGTGCAAATAGTTCATACCGACGTTCCATTTCAATAAGCGCCCATTTTTTTAATGTGGCGGCTGCTTTATGGGGGTTTGTGACTACAGGGGCAAGCAAATGCGGAATACCATCATATAAACTGAGCTCTACTTTTTTAGGGTCAATCATGAGAAACTTGACTTCATTGGGAGTAGACCGCATTAATAGCGACAAAATAATCACATTAATGCAAACACTTTTACCGGACCCTGTTGCACCTGCAATTAAAATATGTGGAAGCTTTGCTAAGTCCATTACAATTGATTCTCCCGTAATACTCATGCCAATGAGTGTCAGTAGCGCAGCCGGATTTGTATAAAAAGCAGTTTGATCTAACAGTGATCGAAATGACAACATATTAATAGAATCATTAGGAACTTCAATGCCAACTAATGCTTTTCCAGGGATAGGGGCTTCAATTCGAATGTCTGAGGCCGCAAGTTTAAGTGCAATATCTTTAGATAAGTTTGTAATTTTACTAATTTTAATTCCCTCTCCAGGTTGTAATTCAAAACGCGTGACAGACGGGCCTGTAGTAATATTGATGACTTGGGCAATGACATTAAAGCTATGTAAGGTTCCTTCAAGTATCCGAGCACGTTTATCATTATATTTTTTAAGAGAGTCACTATCTAAATTAATTTTTTTTCCAGATTTCAGCAGTGATGGGGAAGGGAGTTTAAATGATTCGGGTATTTTTTCTGTAGCCGGATTATAATTAATAGAAGAGGATTGGGGAGAATCATTTTTAATGTCTGATTTTCCTGAAATAGATACATTGTTGTGAGAATCACTTGATAAGTTAGCACAATTTTGAGAATGTTGATCTGCAGGCACAAGCGCATTGTCTACTTTTAAAGTCGGCATTTCAAAAATATCATCCTCAGATAGTAATCGAGAGGCGGTGTTCTCCTGAATAGAAATATCTGAGATGGGTTGAATTTCTTTTTTAATGTTATTCACAGGAAGGATATCATCAAAAGGGGTCTGCAGTGGGTCAGCAGTAACTTTTTTATAAAAAAATAATTTAATTAAATAAGATTTCCAATTAAATCGACTATTTAAATTATCATTTTTTCTTACTATTTTATTAGAATTGAGCTGTTGAATAAAAGATTGGGGTGAAATGAGTTTGTGGTATAAAAATTTAACAACTTGATAAAATTGAGTTAACATTCGATTAATTGAAAAACCAAATAATAGAATACATGAGATACTAAATGTGCCAATTAAAAATAATAATGTGCCATTGTAACCAATTAGTTTATGTAAAATAAACCGACCAATAATCCCAACAATACCACCAATTTGAGATTCAAGACGAAAAAAGGGGGTTGTGGAAACCAGATTAGAGGCGGATTCAAGTAAAATAACAAAAGAAAAATAGCTAATGATCGATGAAACTATTATTACATTTTTACGTATATTAGTATATAAAAGGGAAAGTGTTGCGATAAATAAAAATAATGGTAAGTAAGTCGACCCTTTAATGCCAAACAGTCTTGCTGTTAAATATTGGATCCAAGAACCTAAAATGCCTGTAGTATGGGGGTATTCATTGCATAGAAAAATGAAAAAGGCAATTAAAAAAAATACTAACGCCCATATCTCATGTCCAACACGAGAACCGTGAGATTTTTTTAATGATGAAAAGAAACTTTTTTTATTATATTTTTTATATTTAGATTTACCCATTTTACTTTAATATACCATTTAGTATAACAAATTTGATAGCGACTTTCTAAACTTGATTTTCCACGATATAATTAAATCAGTTTAGATCAATTAATTTGTGTAATCAAAAAAGTAAATGCGATCGTTTTTTACAATAAAAATTGAATAATTGATGTTATGATATGCAAAGTATTCAAAGATAAGGAAAGCTAAATGTCTTTTGTGACAAAAATAATAAAAAAAATAATCGGAGATCCGCAGGAAAGAATCTTAAAGTTGTATATGCCGTTGGTGCAACAAATTAATGATATTGAAGCTGAATATATTAGTTTGTCAGATGAGGCATTAAAGGGTAAAACAAGTGAGTTTAAATTAAGACTTGAAAAAAATGAAACATTAGAAAGTTTATTGCCAGAAGCATTTGCATTGGTGCGTGAAGCTTCAAAACGCGTGTTAAATATGCGTCATTTTGATGTCCAGTTAATTGGAGGGATTGTACTACATCAAGGAAAGATTGCTGAAATGAAAACAGGTGAAGGTAAAACATTGATGTCAACATTGCCAGCTTACTTAAATGCCTTAGAAGAAAAAGGGGTTTACATTGTCACGGTTAATGATTATTTAGCAAGACGGGACAGTGAATGGATGGGACAATTATTTAATTTTTTAGGGTTGTCGGTTGGCGTTATTCAGGCAAATATGGAATCTCCAGATCGATTAAAAGCATATCAATGTGATATTACTTATGGAACAAATAACGAATTTGGATTTGATTATTTAAGAGACAACCTTGCTTGGGATATTGATCAAGTCACACAAGTGCGTCGTCATTATGCAATTATTGATGAAGTAGACAGTATTTTAATTGATGAAGCAAGAACGCCATTAATTATCTCAGGTCCTGTTCAAGAATCGACAGCTAAATATAAAAAGATTGCTAATGTTGTGAATCCATTAAAAGTTGAAATTGATTTTACTATTGATGAAAAAAATAAAAATATTGTCTTAACTGAAGAAGGGATCGATAAAATCGAAAAAGCAGCTGGATTAACGAATGTGTATTCAGCTCAAAATATGGATGTCGCTCATATTGCAATTCAATGCTTAAAAGCACAACATCTTTTTAAAAAAGATGTTGATTATGTTGTTAAGGATGATCAGATTATTATTGTAGACGAGTTTACAGGGCGACTTATGGAAGGAAGACGATATTCAGATGGTCTTCACCAAGCAATAGAAGCGATTGAAAAGTTATCAATAAAAGAAGAAAGTCAAACACTTGCAAGTGTGACATTTCAAAATTATTTTAGAATGTTTCCAAAATTGGCGGGTATGACGGGAACAGCATTAACAGAAGCCACAGAGTTTCAAGCAATTTATCAATTACAAGTTGTATCGATTCCTACTAATGTACCTGTGATAAGAGCTGACTTAGCGGATATTGTTTATAAAAGTAAATTAGAAAAGTATCGAGCCATTATTAAAGAGATTAAAGAGGCCTATAAAAAAGGGCAGCCTGTTTTAGTAGGAACGATTTCAATTGAAGTATCTGAACAGTTATCGCAGTTGTTAAAAAAAGAAGGCGTTAAGCATAATGTACTTAATGCAAAGCACCATGAGAGAGAAGCAGATATTATTGCTAATGCAGGACAAAAAAAAGCCGTTACAATTGCAACAAATATGGCCGGCCGAGGAACAGATATTGTGTTAGGTAATGGCGTTAAAGAAATTGGGGGGTTATTAGTATTAGGATCAGAACGACATGAATCTCGCCGTATTGATAATCAACTTCGGGGACGATCAGGGAGACAGGGTGATGATGGTCGCACTCGTTTTTTTGTTGCATTAGATGATGATTTAATGCGCATGTTTGGTTCAGATCGGATCATTAAGGTAATGGAGACAATGGGCGTACCGAATGATACACCGATTGAACATGCGTTAATTACCAAGTCCATTGAGCGTGCTCAGTCTAAAGTTGAGAAGCATCATTTTTCAATTCGAAAACAAATTTTACAATATGATGATGTCATGAATAAACAGCGAGAAACAATATATAAAATAAGAAATCAAATATTAACAAGCAAAAAATTAACTGAATTAATGAATGATGCCTTCCATGCCTTAGTCACCCATGCTGTAAATCAAATCAAACCAGATCAGTTAAAAATTGAAGATAATCGACGTATTATTGCCAATGTATTGAATACTATTTTTCCAATTAAAGATATTAATACCATTATTAAAAATACAGATAATCAGCAGGCTATTCGTGAAAAATTAATCGATTTATTACAAAAATTTTACCAATTTCGACTTAATCAATATCAAAATGGATTGTTTGAAAAAGCGATTACTAAACCTGTTTTTTTAAGTGTTCTTGATCGACAGTGGATGGATCATTTACATAATATGGATGTATTACGTGAGGGGATAGGGTTACGCGCATGGGGACAAAGAGATCCGCTGTTAGAGTATAAAAAAGAAGCATTTAAGATGTTTTCAGAGTTGATGTATCATATTTATGAGGAAGCATGCCAGGTGATTAGCCGGGCTACCATTGTTGAAGAAAGCCAAAATAAAAATGTATCAGGTCATTCAATTTCAAAAGATCAAATGATACTAAGTAGTGAGGGGTCTAAAGTAAAACAGTTAGAATCTAAGAATAATGTGGGTCGTAATGATCCGTGTCCCTGTGGGTCAGGAAAGAAATTTAAAAAATGTTGTATGAACTAAAACAAGATCTTAAAAAGTTTCAAAAAGCGCTTAAAGATCTTGGAGATTATCTTTGAGATACCAATAAAAAAAGAAAAAATTCGTCAATTAGAAGTTGAAGTCAATAATCCTAAGTTTTGGGACAATAATAATGATACGGAAAAAACATTTTCATTGTTATCACGTTTAAAAAAGGAGTTAGAGTTCTATGATACAACAGGAGTAGCAATTGAAGAGCTTGAAGTTTATGTTGACCTTCTAAACTCTAGTGAAGAGGATAGCTCTGTAGTCAATGAAGTGATAGCGTTAAAACAACAAATTGAGACCCGTATTAATCACTTAGAGTTAACGGCATTATTGTCTGGAAAATATGATGCCCATCATTGTATTTTTTCTATTTTTTCAGGAGCAGGCGGCACTGATGCACAGGACTGGGCTCAAATTTTGTTACGAATGTACACACGTTGGTTTGAAAAAAAAGGATATAAAGTTGAAGTATTAGATGAAACAGTAGGCGATGAAGCAGGTATTAAGTCAGTCACTTTAATTGTTTCAGGTGAATATGCATATGGGTATTTAAAAAATGAAAATGGCGTACATCGGTTAGTTCGTTTATCGCCATTTAATGCTAATAATAAGCGTCAAACATCCTTTGCTGCTGTTGATGTTGTACCAAAAATTGATGCCAATCAGGCAATGATTGATATTGATTCAAAAACATTAAAAATCGATACCTTTAGAGCAAGTGGGGCAGGAGGACAGCATGTCAATAAAACAGATTCTGCAGTTCGTATTACGCACTTACCCACTAATATTGTCGTTACGTCACAATCAAGTCGTTCACAAGGGGCGAATAAAGAGGCGGCTATGGCGGTGTTAAAGTCAAAGTTAATTAAGTTAATGGAGGATGAACATAAAGATCACGTTAATGATATTCGTGGGAACATTACAGAAAATGCGTGGGGAAATCAAATTCGGTCCTATGTTTTTCACCCTTACAAACTTGTGAAAGATTTGCGAACAAATATAGAAACTAGTAATTTAGAGTCTGTTTTAAATGGAGAATTAGATTTGTTTATAAATTCAGGGTTAAGAAATAGTAAGCAGTAATGTATTATAAATAATGATGAAATTAAAAAACAATTATTTAATTTGGTGTTTGTTAGGGGTATTACTCATTTCTCTAATTGTGAGCATTAATATTTTATTAAAACGATATATGTTTGAGAATCAATCCAATCATATTGAAATCGCTGTTTCCTACAATGAAATGAAGCAATTATCCATTCTTGGGAGTCAAAATATTACTGAACTATTAGAAAAAATGAGAGATGAAGCACGAATAACGTCAGTTGCCATAGAAGAAGATACAGTGCAGGAGTTTGTTGAACGAGGCAAAATGACAGTACTTAAAGGGTCTGAAATTATGAATATGTATCGTGTGGGACATGTGAATCGTTTTTTATTAACCCACTTATATAAACAAATCAAAGTCAAGCCCGATTGTTTTTATTTAATTATCGAAGAAAAAGAAGATTATGAACGAATTCGCAATTTTTTGTCTGTAGAATTTGGTAAAGATAACGTTCGACGAATTGGGCGGCTTAACATTTTAGAAGTTATTGATAGTTATGATGACTTAATGAACTTGAGAGTGGGAATATCAGAATTAAAAGTGAATACAATTAAATCATTAGGGTTAATACCGATTATTCGACTAGCGAATAGTAATCGATTGAATAAATATGTGATAAAACAAAAGTTTTTAAGTTTCACCAATGATATACAAAAACCAGTGTTAATTTTTGAAGGGAATACCGCATTAGGTTATCCAAATCATTTATCAATTGTAGAAGAAACAATTAGAGATTATGAAATTCGTTTAGGTTTTGTAGAGTTTACAAAACGGTTAGGAGAAAAACAATTGGCATTACAACTTCCTGAATCAGTCGTTCGCATTCATACGATTACGAATGAAGAGATGGAATCTTTATCTCGTAAACAAGCAATTCAACGTTATGTTCGTGCAGGTCGTGAAAGAGGGATAAAAGTATTGTTTATTCGTCCCTTTTTCCAAGGATATCATCAAGAATCAATGATTGATTTTAATATTCAATTTATTAGAAAAGTGGGTGGTCTACTGTTAAATCATGGTAAAAAGTTAGCCCCATTAAACATTATTAAGTCTCAAAGTTATCAATCTGCAAAAACATGGGAAATATTAATTTTAAGTTTAGGGGTATTAACGATTATGTTATTTTTAATTAATTTCTTTTTTAAATTAACACTGGTCAATTTTTTAATGATAAATAGTATTTTTATTGTTGTTTTTTTAATTAGCGTCACTTTGCAATTACAAACTCTATGGGTTCAGTTAATGGCATTATTGGCAGCAATTATTTTTCCTAGTTTTGCAATGATTTCACAATTTCCAATTCGGTACCAGTCTAGCAGTTTAATAAGAAAATTATATAATGCCGTTTTATATATGATTAGTGTTGTAGGAATTACTTTGATTGGCGCCTTTTTAATAGTTGGCTTTTTGTCAGATCTTCGGTTTATTGAAGGCGTATCTCGATTTTTTGGTGTTAAAACTGCGTTTATAGCTCCTTTGATAATAGTCGGGATATTTTATTACTTTAAACCCCATCGTTTATCGTCAATGATGTATATATTAAAACGTGTATTTCAAGCTCCGGTTAGTATGTCTAGTATTATTTCTGTAATTTTTGCTTTACTATTTATAACATTACTTTTACTGAGAAGTGGGAATTATATTGGTATGCCTTCTTTATTTTATGAAGAGCAGTTTAGAGAGTTTTTAGAAAACATCTTATTTGTTAGACCAAGAACGAAAGAGTTTTTAATTGGTTATCCATTTTTAATTTTTTCATATTGGGCTGTTGATCATTATATTTCTAGACGTTGGGTATGGTTGTTTAATGGGATTGGGTTAGTTTCATTAATTTCAATGATTAATTCATTTTGTCATATTCATACACCGCTTAACATTTCAATTTATCGCACCTGTATGGGGATTGTTATTGGTACAATAATTGGGTTGATTTACATTGCTTTATTTTATTTATGCAATATGATTTATAGGCGATTACTTAGGTAGTATCATTTAGCTTAAACGTAATGACATCCTCTATTCCAAAACCGAAATCAGTGAGCACTTTAGAACTTATTTTGGGAGTTCATTTTTCAAAAATATCATTACTCAAAACAGCAGTAACACATCGATCTTACGCGAAAGTAATGAATAATCCAGATATCATTGATAATGAAAGGCTGGAGTTTTTAGGGGATGCAATTTTAAAGTTAATCGTATCAAACTTTTTATATCAGCATTACCCAAATGAGTCTGAAGGGTTCATGACTAAAATTCGATCTAAAGTCGTTTCGGATCGCGTGCTAGCACAGTTGGCAAAGGAAATAGAGTTAGGCCAGTATATATATATGTCATATGGAGAAGCGCAGTCTGGAGGGGCTAATAGAGAATCAATTTTAGCGAATACATTTGAAGCAATGTTAGGTGCACTTTATTTAGATCAAGGCTATGAAATAGCAGAAAAAGTTTTTTTAAAGTATTATCTGCCTCATAGAGACCAATTAGAGTCACAATTACTTACATTTGACTACAAGTCAGTTCTGCAAGAATGGACGCAAGCCCACCAGTTAGGCGTACCAGAATATCATTTAATTAAACAAGAAGGGCCGGATCATGATAGTACATTTTATATTGAGGTTAGGATTACTTTTCAAGGAAAGCAATATGTCTGTCAGGGGAATTCACATTCTAAGAAATCTGCAGAACAGAATGCAGCAAAGTTATTAATACAAGACTTAAATATAAAGATATAAATGGCGATACGATATTGCCCAAAATGTTGTAAAGTTGTTGATGATCATATTGAAGGGACGAATGAAAAAAAAATAAATTGCTTGATCTGTAAGACACAATTATTATTTTTTGGTAAAGCAAGTGTTAAATTATCACCACAAGCGATATTAGATCAATATGATAATCAGAGCTTATCCAATCCGATTGCGCAATTTACCGGTAGATATGAAAATGAAGTGTCTTATGCAATTCCAATTAACGTATTAGAGTGTGAAGAGTTGTTAAAATATAATCCAAGTAATATATCTGCATTACAGTATTTAGTGCGATATCATATGACTCAAAAAACATTTGTGACTGCGCGTAGTTATATTCAGCAGTGGCTTGAAAGTGATCCTAATGCGCTTGAAGCGTGGCAATTAAAAGTCGCTATTGAAGTTTATAATCAAGATTGGAATGAAGCGCTAAAGGCATTAAACCAGTTACAACAATTAGATTCTGATAACCCGATTATTGATTTGAATAGAGGCAGAATTGCGCTGCAACAAAATCAAATTAAAGAGGGGGTACAGTATTTTTATAAGGCCTATATTAATGCCCGATCAGAAATAGAGAAAAAACAATTTGAAAAAATTATTCAACACCTTACAACTATCCTTGATGATGTTACTGATGGGGTTGATGACGAAAGATAGTCATGGTTCGAATATCAGTTTTTCGGTGTTTGCCGGTTTCTTCTAAAAAAATATAGCCACTTTTACTATCTTTAAATTTATCAACAAAGGATGTGCCATCTTTAAGGACAACATAGACCCGTTTATTTTTATAAGTAGAAGAGTGCAGTGTCATGATGGGTATTGTGGCGGATAGTAAAGCGTTTTTCAAGCTAGCAAAGAAGTTGTAAATACTTTGAAAATTGCAAATCTTATACCTTTGGTGACATCGCAATCAATCGATTTTTTTTGTTTTGCGACATTTTCATCATATGCGGGGTTTTTGATTGTTAAAGCCTTAATTTCAGTTGGAAAAATGTAAATTTTATAGATTTGCTAAATATGATCACTATAGTATCATTGTAATCTTATACGAACAATTGAAAGGAAATTTTTATGACCGAATTATCTACAAATAAAACAGCCCCGAAAGCTGGTACGGCAGGATTTTCCAGATTGACGACTGACAATCTCGAAGAAATTACTGAAAAATTATGCACTATTGATTTAGTTTTACTTAGTCGCACATCCACAGAATTAAACAATATGGTAGAAAAAGTTGCGAAAGAACGCGTAGGCCAATTGATCCAAAATAAAGAAATAACAGGGATTCGAACACCAATAGAGCATATGTCAAAAAAGCAGCTAATTGCCATCATTTGTGTAAATGAAGAAAAGCCTTAATTGAATCTGAGGCGAATGTGGATGAGAAAGATAACGATGGAAATACCCCGCTTCATGATGCCGCTAATGTAGGTGACATAGAGACTGTCAAAGCCTTACTTTATGCTGGGGCGGATTGGGATGCGGAGAATCAAAAAGGAGATACTCCGCTTTATTTGGCCACTTTGAATAGGTACGAAGAGATTGTTAACATCCTAAAAAAAGCAAGTTATCGCCCCTGCACTATTTTATGAAAACCTAAATTTGAAAGTAGATAGAATCGGGTAGGCCTTTGATAGCCCCAACGATGAATCGCCATTGTTTGGGGGATTTTTTTAGTAAAAATGATAACTACAGTATATTTGAAAGCCTATACGAACAATAGAAAGGTGATTTTTATGGAAGTAGGAACAGAAGCATCGGGGCAATCAAGAATAGGAAGATCAAGCGTTGGCGTTCAATTCACGGTTCACCGGACTTGGTAATGCAGGAATTTTCGTTGATAATTAAAATCATCAGGTTCTTTGGCGGAAAGGGTGGGATTGAAACATGTTATCGAAATTGAGGTTCTGAGAATTGTGATTTATCGAGACGAGCAGACTGCCGAAGAGCGTTGCCATCAGGCAAAGCGGTGTAGTTAAGCGGATTGAAAATTGCAATCATCAGGTTCTTTGGCGGAAAGGGTGGGATTCGAACCCACGGTGCCGTTGCCGACACACATGCTTTCCAAGCATGCTCCTTAAGCCACTCGGACACCTTTCCTTATTTATTTAATCACAGTTTTAATAAAAATTTAATAAACAGTTCAGAATAACAACGGATATTTTTTTATCTTGACTGAATTTGATTTCAAACTAATTTCTGAGTCAAAAATTATTATAAATTAAAAAAATTGCATCATAAGTTATTCAAATGCCATGGAGGCGGTTGTTTTTTTGCCCAATTTTATTGAGCTAAATCCTTTGGTAATTAAAATGTTTAAAAAATTTTAAACGTGGGAAAGAAGTAAACAGAATGAAACTATATCTGGAGGGTAAATAACTTGGAAGATATGAAAAATAGTAAAAAATGGGTTAAGAAGGTTTTGTCAGCATTAACATTAATTTTAATGGTAGTCTATTTTTTGGGTATAAACGATAAACCATTACAAGCTTCAACAGATGATGTTGTATATCCAAGTGGGTTTTTAAATGGTGGAGTCCCAATTGTGGTTAACAATACACACAGACGCGGAAAAATATACGGCGATTATATGTACTTTTTATCTAAGCTAAGCTCAAACTCTAAGGTTTACAGACGTCCATTATCAGATTTTGATGTTGCAAACGGAGTGGTTCTAGCAGACAATACGGAAGAAATTATTAATCTTGATAACGTAACGTGTGTAAAGCCAGTAAAAGACTACGGTGGGAATGGAGAGCCTTATGAGTTTGCTGTTGATAGTAATCAAACAATATATGTAAAAGGGTACACAATACCATTATTAAAGTTCACGTTAAGTGGTGGAACGTATACATGTGATTCATCAAGCGATTTGCTAAGTTTAACAAGTACCTATCAAGGATGGGTAGAGATTGATGACAGAGGCACCCCGGATAATAGTTCGGATGATTTATTATATGTTGGAGATCGAGAGGATTTGTTTATTATTTCAGTTGCAGATAATTCTCATTATATCTCATATAATTTTTCAGCAAATGGCATGCCTAATATGAATAACTATGGGTCTTCCATTGACGGGAGTGGGAATTTTTATGGAAATAGTGCGGGTGGTGGAGTGTGGAAATTTAATGCAGTTGCAAGACCAGCAGTCCCGACGGCAGCAGATATCGATACGCACACTTGGAGTGTACAAAGCATAGGGTCTGTTGCATCTGCAGAAACTGTGGGGGCGTCATTTACAGGCCAAGTCTTTAGTGCAAATAATAGCGATATTGTAAATGTTGCAGACGGGTCTATTTTAATTGACTCATCGGCAATAGCAGTCAATACGTTTTTGGGAAGCAATGGATCGATTCAATTTTCTGAACGCGGGCTTTTAGCATTGACTGGTAGTGAGTATTTGTTTTTTCCATTCTATGTCAATACGCCTCCAAAGTTGCTATCAATAAGCACAGGTGCGACGAATGGGAGTATAGACGTTGAAGAATTCTTTGATGCAGCAAAAATACCAGGTATTCGGTTATGGGTGGATGCAGCAGATGAAGGCACAAT
The DNA here is from genome assembly GCA_964002605.1 of uncultured Candidatus Marinamargulisbacteria bacterium. Lineage (GTDB taxonomy): Bacteria > Margulisbacteria > Marinamargulisbacteria > CAXFGY01 > CAXFGY01. Next base: position 5,191 of record CAXFGY010000011.1, on the reverse strand, counting down.
CGTAAAAGATGCTAATAATAAGGTGTCGGAATGGCAGGATAAAAGTGGATTAGATAATCATATTGCGAATGGAACAAGTGCACAGCAACCAGAGTACAGACCAATAGAAAGCAATGGTTCTCCAGGTGTGTATTTTGATGGTACAGATCGGTTGATAATTAATCAATTTAATGCTGATGGGCAGGAAGATCCGGGTAAAATTAATCAGTCGTTTAGTGTGTTTTTTGTTGTGCAAGGAGAAACGCTGAATACAGGTTATCGGTATGTTTTGGATTTTATGCCAAATCCGAAAGCAACATTGAATTTTACAGATCAATGGTGTTATCAGGCAGGTGGTTGGCCAGTGCCATCTTGTCAACTACAAGCAGGTATAGGTATTTCAGAAGAACAGTATTCAGTTGTCGAAATGAAATTTTCAGGTGCAGATTCTAATATTGTGATTAATGGAATAATAAGGGGATCTGGCGATCCGGGTGATAGTGGCGCTGGACTGGAAGGAATATCAGTTGGTGCGTTGTCCAAACCTACAATTAACCATGAATTTATTGGAAGTATAGCAGAAATAATTATTATCGAAGGCGATGCAGAATCGTATCGAGAAGATATTACCTATTACTTAGGTAAGAAGTGGAATATTCAAGATCGAGTTGATACGGATGCAAATGGAACCACTGATGACAGTGATGCCGCTTACAGTTATAACAATTTAAATTTAGTAACACTCCCGATTAGCACAATTGAAGAAACAGAGCAAGATTTCACAATTGAGGCCAAAGATATTGATGCACATTCTGTAAAGGTAAAAATTGTTAGTACACCGGCTAATGGGGGCGAATTAAAAGCGGCTGGGTTGAGTTTAGCTGTTGACAGTGAAGTGGATTTGATTGGGACGAATGACACATTAGTATCAGCAACATTTCAGTATATACCTGTAATAGATGATGTTGGAGATGATAGTTTTACATTCGTATTGGTCGACTCACTAGGAAAGGAATCTGAGGTTTATACTCAAGCGATATCCATTACCGGGGTTGATGACAAACCTGCTTTTGAGTTTAAATCCATGGATGCTGGTGACACTTACTATAAAACAGTTACCGTTGATTCAGGAAAATATGTCATCGATAATGTCAGTCAAAGAACATTATATTTAAAACAGGGAGATACATATATTTTTGACGTTTCAGACGCGTCGTTAGCTAATCACCCGTTGTATTTTTCAACGACAGCAGATGGAACGCATGGTAGCGGTAGTGAGTATACCACCAATGTAACACGAATAGGGGCTTCAGGGACTGCCGGTGCCACAGTAGCAGTGACTATCGCGCACAATTCGCTCGACTTGTACTATTATTGTGCCAATCATTCAGGGATGGGTGGTGTGGTTCATACACCGATAGTGACGTATTTTTCAGATGCAGGTGAAATATCCAATGATAACTTCATTAACATTGACTCGATTAGTATGGGGCCTTCAGATGAATCGGACCAGACATTTGTACAGTATATTATGTCTGTTACCGGTGATGACATTTTTGATGTAGATCCAGTTATTACTGGTCAACCAACATTTGGTGTCAGTTATGACAGCGTTGAAACATTACCAGTGGCTGCAAGAAATGGTGTTGTGAAAGGGGGGTATTTGTACATATCACACAATAATTACATAAAACAAGTGGATTTGGAAACAAATGCGATTGTGACAATTGCGGGAGATGGAACTAGTAACAACTTTATCGCTGATGTTGATCCGTTGCAAACACCCTTATACTATCCAGATGGATTGGCAATAGGGCCTGATGGCGATCTGTATTTTGGTCTTTCAGGACCATATAATAAACGAATTGTAAAATTCGATTTTGATCTCAATAAAGTAGTACTTGTTGCTGGAGATGGAATCAATAGGAATCCTATTCCCGATGTATTAAACCAAACAGGCGATGCCTTAACGATGTCAATTTGGACGACAAGTGGAATCGCATTTGATAAACATGGAAATTTGTTTTCGGCACATGACGGGAAAGGTTGTGTTCGTAAAATTGATACAAACGGTATAATGTCGACGTTTGCAGGAATATGTGGAAATGCGGGTAGTTATGATAGTAGTTATGAAGGGCAGCTAGCCGTAGATGCAACACTAAACTATGCTCAGGATCTGTTTGTTGATGATAATGATAATGTCTACATTGTTGATAGTGCTGATCATCGAGTATTCAAAGTAGATAGTAGTGGAATTATAACAACGGTGGCAGGTACAGGAGTAGGGTCGTCAACAGGGGATGACGGATTGGCTACATCTGCTACTTTGAATAATCCAAAAGATATTATTGGAGATAAGTATGGAAGTTTATATATTTCAGAAGCGAATAGTGATCGAATTAGAAAAATAGATCCATCCGGAGTCATAACAACTATTGCAGGGACAGGTGTTAATGCTCATCAAGACGATCCTGGGACGCCTCCTACAAGTGTAAACATAAAAGACCCATACGACATGACAATAGATAGCAATGGAAATATTTATTTTATTGCAAATGATGGTTCTCAGCAAATCTATAGAAAATTAGTGGTTGGAGCACCCCCTGGTGCAGGGACATTAACTTATACACTCAAAGACACAATTTCTGAATCAGGAATGGCAGAAGTTGTCATTCAATTGCAGGATTCAGGAAGTGATGATGGTGATAATCAAAACGTATCGGATGAACGAATTTATAAAATTTATGCCAGTAAAATTGAGGGTTTTGGTGATATAGGCGAGTTAAATTTAGAAAATAATGGCAATTATGATCGCAGTAAAATTAAATTAACATCAGGGGGAACACAAACCATTAAAAGCGGGGATAATTTAGTTGCTAAAGAGATTGTCTTTGAATCGGGTAATTTAGTGGTTAATGGAAACATGAATTCAAAAAAATTCATAATGAGCGATAATACAAGCTTAGATGTTGCTTCGGGGGCTAATATTTCTATTGATAGCGCAGTCAATATTTTAAGTAATAGTAGTTTTGACTTAAAAGGAAATGCGGTCTTTAATGAATCTTTAACATCAGCTGTACCAATAGAAATTAGCAGTGGCGGTTCGTTGACGGTAGGAACAGAAATTGCTGGTGATATTAATGTCAATGACGGACAAGTGTTCGTTGATAAAGTTATTGGAGATTTTAATTTAGTTAATGGAATTGATAGCCCTGGTTTTTCACCAGGAATTCGTATTCAAGAAGGTGATTTTGATGTCGGGTCTGGCAGTACAATAACCATTGAAATTGAAGGTGCAACACCAGGCGTCGGTGGCCATGATCAATATGATATTGCGGGTAATATTTCATTAGATTCAAGTTCTGTGCTAAATATTGTGGTTTCAGGCAATTATTCCAATACTATTGCAGTGGGGGATGAGTTTATTATCGTTAAAGTAACAGGGACAATTTCAGGTACATTTGGGCAGATGACATCATCTGGGGCAAATGGCCGCTTTGAAATTGTGTATGAAGCCAATCAAATTAAAGCCGTTTTAACAGAAAATACAGCGCCAGTTGTAAGTGATGCAACTGGCAGTGTCGATGAAGATAGTTCAGGTGTGATTCCAATAACAATGTCAGATGCAGATGGTGATCCACTAACGATAGTCGTATCTGATTTAAATAATGGCTCTATAGAGGAAAAAGGCGTATATGACTTACCAGTAAAAGATAGCTTAGTATTGTGGCTTGATGCTACAGATCCAAATGGCGATGGCACATTACCTGCAGATGGGGCTGATTTGACGACTTGGAAAGATAAAAGTAGTCATGGTAGAGATGCGACTGGTGGTACAGCGCCAATCTTTAGAAAAACGGGTATGAATGGCCAACCGAGTATAGAGTTTTATGGAGCAAAATATTTACCAGTAAGTGGCGGCAATTTCGAGGTTCATGAAATGATCTTTGTATTTAATTCAAAAACAGAGAATGCATTTACAGTAAACGGAGTCGCTAATAGTAAATATACAAATGTTTTAGGGAGTGATTCTGGTGGAAATAGACCATTTTTATTGTATCAAGATAAGTTTTATGGCAATGCAACGAATAGTTGGTATTTAAATGGGATGGCACAAGGGAGCACAAATAATAGTTTTGGAAGCGATTTAAGGGATTATATGTTAATAGCGACTGAAACAAATAACCCAACTAATAGTAGATCATACATTGTTGGTAGTGGACAATCAACAAGTAGTGATTTTATGGGTGATATTAATATTGCAGAGTTAATTGCATTTGATCGGGTATTAACGGATGAAGAACGAAGAAAAGTGCAATACTATTTAAGTAAAAAATGGGAAATGCAGGATACTGTTAATAGTGACGGAGAAGGTCTTACCGATGATGTAGATCCAACCCCAGTTGGTGATACATTAGCTGGATTTGAATTATCTAAAACAATCACAGGTGTCGTTTACACCCCTACTACTAATTTCAATGGAACAGAATCATTTACTTATGTTGCTAATGACGGAGCAGAAAATTCAAATGTAGGAACGATTACAGTAACCGTACATCCAACCAATGATGCCCCAATTGCAAGTGATGCAGCAGGAAGCACGGATGAAGATGTAGCGGGTAACTTAGCAATAACTGTCAGTGATATTGAAGAAGATGATCTTACTTTTTCAGTGGTTCAAGAACCAACAAATGGAACAGTAAAATTACTAGAAAATTATGAAATGCCCTTAATCAATGATGCGGCGTTACAGCTTTGGTTAGATGCTGCAGATCCAAATGGTGATGGCACAGTACCTGCAGATGGCACTGCTTTGACAACTTGGAAAGATAAGAGTAGTCATGGTAGAGATGCAACAGGAGGTAATGCTCCAATATATCGCAGTACAGGTATTAATGGTAAGGGAAGTATAGAATTTTATGGACCAAAATATCTACCAGTAAGTGGACGTTATTTTGTAATTAAAGAATATATTAGTGTATTTAAGTCAAAAGAAAGTGCGTTTACAACTTATGGTGCAGTTATCGGTTCTAGAGATAATTATTTAGGCTTTATGTACAAATCATCATCATATATTGGAGGGGGATTCTCTCCAGAAGGAATATTTAAAAATGGAATTGAGGTTCCAAAATGTCTTGTTCCTTATACTGGATTTGAAATTATTAATTGAATTTTAAAATGGATTTTTTTAATCCCAAAAAAACTTTAGGTC
>CAXFGY010000010.1:0-19081 GCA_964002605.1 uncultured Candidatus Marinamargulisbacteria bacterium | reverse complement strand
TGGCATTTGTTGAAAGATAAAAAACATTACCATATCCACCCGTCGCCAGAACCACTGCATCCGCCATATGTACCGATAATTCCCCCGTTACTAAATGACGAACCACAATACCTCGTGCTTTCCCATCAACCACAATTAAATCTAACATCTCTGTACGTGAATGTAACTTAACAGAGCCTGCTCCCACTTCCTTCATTAAAGCACTATAAGCCCCTAACAATAACTGTTGCCCTGTTTGTCCTCGCGCATAAAAAGTCCTGGCAACCTGAGCGCCACCAAAAGATCGATTGTCTAAATACCCGCCATAATCACGGGCAAACGGAACCCCTTGAGCAACACATTGATCAATAATATTAACGGAGACCTCCGCCAGACGATGTACATTAGACTCTCTCGCCCGAAAATCGCCACCTTTAACCGTATCATAAAATAAACGATAAATACTATCTCCATCATTTTGATATGCTTTAGCCGCATTTATTCCCCCTTGTGCGGCAATACTATGCGCACGACGTGGGGTATCTTGAAAACAAAACACATCCACGTTATACCCCATTTCACCTAAACTAGCAGCAGCTGATGAACCCGCTAATCCCGACCCCACAATAATCACATTAAATTTACGACGATTCGCTGGATTAACCAATTTCATATCAAACTTATGCTGCATCCAACGCTCTGATATTGGCCCAGAAGGACTATAAGAATTTAAATCATAAATAGGATTAAAAGAATTTGATTGAGACATACAACACCCTCACGACAACCCAAAAAACGAACGCACTAAAACATAAATTGGAATCGAAGAAAATCCAAATGCAATCAAACAGCCAAGTGCAACACTCCCTTTTTTAATTAAAGGCGAATAAACTGGATGATTAAACCCATACGTTTGCATCACAGATTGAATCCCATGCGTTAAATGAAACCCAACAGCAGCCATGGCAATAATATAAAATAAAGACGCTAAGGGCTTAGCAAAATGATTATACATAAGCCCATACAAACCTAAAAACTCACCATTAACAATAGCATTATTCTGAGACGCAGAAGTAAACGTAAAATCAATAAGATGAACAATAACATACACTAATAAAATAAGTCCGGTATAAGGCATTAAACGTGTCGAAAGTGACCGTGTCTTAGGATTAATATCCATCGAATACCGTCCCCCACGCGCACGCTTATTTTGAATAACAAGCGCGACTGTAAATGAAAAATGTCCTAAAAAAGCTAAAATCAACCCAATTCGAGCAACCCATAACAACCCCCCTAAACTATGTAACATCTCTGCATAAGTATTAATGGCGTCTGGCCCTTTAAACATCAACAGATTCCCTGATAAATGTGCAATTAAAAACCCAACCATCATAAGTCCAGTGACTGCAACAATTTGCTTTTTTCCTATTGAAGAACTGATATAAGCTTTAAACAAAATATTTCTCCTTACTAATCCTACACTGAAAACCGAGAATAAATATTAATCCTTACATTATAAACATTAAAAATTCATTACTTTTATCAAACAGGCAACAATTATAGTAAAAAGTCAGCATAAAGTCAATGAGAATACTTAAAATAACACATAAAAAACCAAAGAAATGTATCGTTGTCAAAAATTTGATACAATGATTCCATAATTAGATAATTGATCATCTCAAATAAACTAAAAAAGGAGTTAAATAATGAATCAACGTATTGAAAAAGATAGTATGGGCGATATTAATGTCCCAAGCAATAGTTACTATGGCGCCCAATCTGCACGATCTTTAAAAAACTTTAATATTGGAATAGACACATTTCCAAAAGAATTCATCAAAGCATTCGGTATTTTAAAAAAAGCCTGTGCCAATGCCAACAACAAATGTGACGTACTTTCAGATGAAAAAACAGCACTCATCAACCAAGCTGCAGACGAAGTAATTAATGGCCAATTGGACGATCATTTCCCTCTCAGTATTTGGCAAACTGGATCTGGCACCCAAACGAATATGAATACCAATGAAGTAATCGCCAATCGTGCAATTGAAATCGCCGGAGGCACAATCGGGTCTAAAACCCCAATCCACCCCAATGATGATTGCAATAAGTCTCAATCTTCAAACGATACATTTCCAACCGCCATGCATATTGCTGCCGTCATGCAAATTGAAGGCCTTTTACTCCCATCACTCGAATCACTCACAACCACACTAGAAAAAAAAGCCTCTCAATTTAAAGAAACTGTCAAAATTGGACGTACTCATTTAATGGATGCCACCCCACTGACAATTGGCCAGGAATTTTCTGGTTATACCCAACAATTAAAAAACGGAAAAACACGAATCAAAACAGCATTAACACATCTAAAAGAACTTGCAATTGGCGGTACAGCCGTTGGCACAGGACTCAATATCCCAAACGGATATATCTCAAAAGTAATCGCAGAAATATCTACAATATCCGGACATGAATTTAAGGCAGCACCCAATACCTTTGAAGCACTCTCTGGATCAGATGCAATTGTCGAAATGAGCGGCGCTTTAAAAGTACTCGCAACATCACTGCATAAAATTGCCAACGACATCCGTTGGTCTGCATCCGGACCCCGCTGTGGTATTGGAGAATTACTCATTCCCGAAAATGAACCAGGTTCATCGATTATGCCTGGAAAAGTAAATCCAACTCAAAGCGAAGCATTAACTATGATTGCCGCCCAAGTCATCGGTAATGACACGAGTATCGCATTTGGCGGTGCCAGTGGCAATTTTCAACTCAACGTTTATCGTCCCATGATGATTTTTAATCTATTACAATCCATTCAAATTCTTGCTGATGGAATGCGTTGTTTTAATGACAACTGCGCCATCGGAATTGAACCCAATTACCCAAATATTGAAAAAAATCTCAACAACTCGCTCATGCTCGTCACTGCATTAAACCCCCATATTGGCTATGATAATGCAGCAAAAATTGCAAAAAAAGCCCATCAAGACGGCACCACACTCAAAGAAGCTGCATTAAACTTAAACCTTTTAACCGAAGAAACCTTCGATCAAGTCGTCCAACCTGAAAAAATGATTGGAAAATAATAAAAAATAAATCCAATTCAGCAAAAAGTGTGAATTTGGGACTGTCGCAAAACAGAAAAACCCGAACGATGACAATGTCGCCAAAGGGTTAAGATTTGCAATGTATCGCCTGTAGCAATAGTGCAGAGCGACATAACAAAGGCAAAAATTGTGAAGATTAAATGTTTCGCGACAGCGCCAATTTTTAAAAAAACTTATTCATATAGTAACTAAATCCTATAAAAATATATTTCATTTTCTGGTGCCGAGAACAGGACTTGAACCTGCACAACCTTACGGTTACTAACCCCTCAAGCTAGCGTGTCTACCAGTTCCACCATCTCGGCTATTAACTATAATAACTCATTAAACAAGTTCACTAGCAAGCTCTTTAACCGCAGAGACTGACTCTTGTAACGCCTTTAATTCTAATGAATTTAATTCCAATTCAATCACACGCCGAATCCCGTCTCTACCTAACTCAACTGGAACCCCACAATACAAATCATCTACACCATATTGACCCGTTAACAATGCACAACAAGGCAAAATTCGACCTGAATCCAATAATACCGCTTCAACCATCGCAACAGCCGATGCAGAAGGCGCATAAAAAGCAGAGCCGGTTTTTAAATACTTTACAATTTCTGCCCCACCATGACGCGTTCTGTCATTAATCGCTTCTATTTGATCCATAGAGAGTAACTCTGTAATGGCAATCCCATTGACTGTTGAATACTGAGGAACAGGTACCATTGTATCTCCATGGCCTCCCAATACCATGGCTCGTACATCTTTAATCGAACAATTCAATGCCTCAGCAATAAAACACGCATATCGCGAAGAATCTAACACCCCAGCCATACCAAAAACCCGTGATGGTTGAAATTTAGACCGTTGCCAAGCAAGCTGTGTCATTACATCTAATGGATTAGAAACAACAATAATAATACAATCTGGTGACTGCGCGACAATTTGATCTGTCACACTCCCTACAATTTCTGCATTTGTTTTCAACAAATCATCCCGACTCATCCCTGGCTTACGTGCAATTCCTGCTGTAATAACCACAACATCACTATCTTGAGTATCATGATAATCATTCGTCCCAATAATAGTGCTATCAAATCCTTCAGTTGATGCCGACTGCATCATATCTAATGCTTTCCCTTGCGGTAACCCATCAACAATATCAATCAAAACAACATCCGCCAATTGTTTTTCAACAATCCGTTGCGCTGCAGTTGCTCCCACATTTCCTGCACCAACTACCGTTACTTTTGCTTTTCTCATTGTCTTAAACCTCCATATAAAAATAAAATTTAATACTTTTCCAAATACGTTTCAATTTGATCAATCCAAGAAAATATTCCGTCTCTTAAGTAGCGTACGTTTTTAAATCCATTTTGCTTCATTTTAATACAAGCCGCTTGACTTAAATCTCCTAATTTACAATACACAATATATTCTTTTTCCTGATCAAAATCAGGTAAATGCTCTTCCAATTCTGATAAAGGCGTCAAAATAGACCCATCAATTTGACAAATTTCAAATTCTGAAGGGTCACGAATATCTAACAAAACAAATGAACGCTCATCATCAAAATATTTTTTAAGTGTTTTAGCTGTAATAGAATTAATAACCACTAGATTAAATACCCATCAAGTAACTTTGCGCGATCATAACGAGGTGCATTTTTAACAACATCTGCCATAATTTGATTATACACTGGTTTTTCTTCTTTATAAAAGACACCAAAAATATTCGGCGTATGCACTGAGTATTTAAACGCTGACTCACTATCAAACGGATCATGTTCAATGGTTTTAGCATCAGGCGCAAACTTTAAATCAGCAGGAACACCCGCCTCATGCGTTAAAAAAGTCACCCAATCAGATCCCTGATAATTCCATGCCGATGGATTAAATTTAGGACACCGCTGTGCAACATGAATAAATGAAAACCCATTATGTTTAAATGCACAATCAATCGTTGCCACAAGATGCGCCCCCATCCATTCTGCTGTACTTGCCACAAACGACGCCCCAAGACCCAATGCAAACTTAATGGGATTAATCGGTTCTAAATATGAGCCGGTCGGCTGTGTTTGTGTCACAAGTCCTTGTCGTGACGTAGGTGATGTTTGCTGCTTCGTAAGACCATAAATCTGATTATCAAACATTAAATAAACACAGTTAAAATTTTTATGAATTCCATGTAATAAATGATTCCCCCCAATACTAATAGAATCCCCATCGCCTGAATGAATAAATACATTTAAATCAGGCCGCGATAAAACAACCCCCATCGATAAAGGAACAGCGCGCCCATGAATACTATGAAACCCATATGTATTTAAATAGTGTGGCACACGTCCAGAACACCCAATACCAGATACATGCACCGTATTTTCCGGTGCTAACTGATTATCTACCATAAATTTTCGCATACCCACTAAAATGGTATAATCACCACACCCTGTACACCAACGCGGGTCTGAGGCTTTAAGATCTTTCATCGTTATTTTTTTATCTAAAGAATTCCCCAAATTAGGTTTATCTGCTTTACCCGCTATAGGTGCTTTGATAACAGGTTTGTCTACATTACCATTATTTTTTTTCAGATTCTGAGAATCTGACGTATTTAGTTTATCTTTATCAAGAGTCACAATGTCCACCACATATCCTATACTATACCAACAATTTAACTTTTTGAATCACATCCACTGGTTTTAAGGGACGTCCCGTCGCATTAGAAATTAAATTTTGAACATCAAACAACGTTTCAGATCGCAACAAAGTAACTAACGGCGTTGGTTTAAAATGATCTCCATACGCCATTTCAACAGTAACCACTTTCTTAAATCTAGAAAAAACATCCGCTAACCCTAAAGGTAACGGATAAACAATTTTAAAATGAAGACCTGAAACATTAATCCCATCCGCACGAAGCCGTTCAACCGATTCTATAATTACACCACGACTACTCCCCCACCCAATCACTAACACATCCCCCGATGAATCCCCAATCAAATCAGGAATTTGTAATGACCGCTTAACATGGTGTATTTTTTCATTTCGAACTTGATGCCCACGATGATTACTTTCCGAAGTATACAACACAAACCCGTCTTCATTAGTATTTAAACCCGTTACACGACGCATCTGATCAGATACACCTGGATCAGATTGATTTGTTTTAACCATTTCAATATCATCTGGCAAAGGCTTTAAAAAGAAACGAGATAACACAGAGTCAGACAAAGTATCAATTGAGTCTAATTGATGAACTGGCAATTTAGGTAACACTTTATAACTTACTGAAGTACTATAATCACTTAAAATAAAAACGGGCATCCGCAACTTTTCAGCTAAATATCGCGCCACATGAGGCGCATAAAAACAGTCTTCAACATTAGCAACACTAATCACTACTTTTGCATTATCACCATGAGCACCATAAACCGCTGCAAATAAATCCGTCTGCTCTGTCCGAGTAGGCAATCCCGTTGAAGGCCCCCCACGCTGAACATCAATCACCACCAACGGGACTTCAGCCGCATACGCCAACCCAATAAACTCTTGCTTTAAAGACAGACCAGGGCCAGACGTCCCCGTAATCGCAGGAACGCCTGCAAAATAAGACCCAATTGCAGATCCAATTGCAGAAATTTCATCTTCTGCTTGATGCACCATTCCCCCATAAGACGGAAATATTTTTGCTAAATGATGCATAATAGTCGATGCAGGTGTAATTGGATAGCCTGAATATAATTTATATCCTGAATCAATAATACCCGATGCTAAAGCCGTATTTCCATCCAATAAAATACTATCCGAAGCCACATCAGTTGCAGCAATATCATAGGTCTCAGAAGCAACAGACAATGCATTACCATAGCCATTTTTTAATATCTCAATATTTTTAGCTAACTTATCCTCAGATAACTTCTTAAATGTCAAATTAACCGCAGACTCAAGATCACCAATCGGCACTTCATACAATGCCCCCAACATCCCTAAATAATACATATTTTTACCATTACCATGTAATGCTTTAATAATTCCCAATGATCCTTCATCCATAAAAAAAGGAATAACCGTCAAACCAACCGATTCAGAACGCGCAATAACTGAAGCATACGCATCTTTGGCACGCCGCTCTTCTGCCATATCCAATAAAATAATACAAGAATCACTATAGTCACAATCATCCAGCCGACGATTTAACAAAATTTCATGTTCAGCTAACATCAAGTCCGTTGTGGACCCAATATTCGTTAATTCTTGATTTGCAACACGAATGACAGCCCCAGACAATGAATGAGGAGTACGCTTCGGTGGGCTAATTTCAGCTGGAATCAACGGTTCAATGTAAACATAGCGACCTGATTTTGCCAACGTTTTAATTAAAATATCACCCGCTTTCTGAGCCCCATTACCCGCATCCATCAAAAGCTCAAATCTCATTACATTTTTTTTTGCCATATATATATCTTTAAATAATTAAATTTTTTACTTATTTCCTGCCTTCTTTAGGCAAAAGATAAGTTTAATATTATAGTTGAAAATACAAAGAGTAGCAATTAAAATTACATATAATTAAAGTATAAACAAAAAAATGACACAAAAAAAACTAACCACACACCCTCAACTAAAAACACCCTCAGGACCTGTTGTCCTCATTATTATGGATGGGATAGGCATTGGCAAATCAGATCAAAGTAATGCCATCCATCTGGCTAAAACACCTTTTTTAGATACCATTTATAACATGCCACTCTATACTACCTTAAAAGCACATGGAAACGCAGTTGGCATGCCATCTGATGACGATATGGGTAATAGTGAAGTCGGTCATAATACATTAGGTGCCGGACGTATATTTGATCAAGGTGCTAAATTAGTACAAAATGCAATTAAATCAAAATCATTATTTAAAGGAAAAACGTGGAAAGCCTTAATAAAAAATACCAAAACACATAATAGCACGCTTCATTTTATAGGATTATTATCCGACGGTAATGTCCATTCACACATCAATCACCTCAAAGACATGATTTCAGAAGCGAACAAAATAAATATCACAAAAATTAGACTTCATATCTTACTTGATGGACGTGATGTCGGTGAACGAACAGCTCTCCATTATATTAATGACATCGAAACTCACCTAAGCCAATTCAACATCAATAAATATGACTATAAAATTGCATCCGGTGGCGGACGCATGATTACCACAATGGACCGCTATAATGCCGATTGGCGTATTGTTGAACGCGGTTGGCATGCGCATGTATTAGGTAAAGGACCCCAATTTCAATCTGCTTCAGACGCAGTATCAGATGCTTATAAAAAAAGCTCAACATTAATTGATCAATATATTCCACCGTTTGTTATTACTCAAAACCATCAACCTGTCGGCCCCATTTGCGATAATGATAGTGTGATTTTTCAAAACTTTAGAGGTGATCGAGCCATTGAAATCACACAGGCCTTTGAAAATGACACTTTTTCACATTTTGATCGTATACGACGACCCAATATTATGTATGCAGGAATGCTACAATACGATGGTGATCTTAAACTCCCAACCCATTATTTAGTCAAGCCCCCCCATATTGAACTCCCAATTAGTACCTATCTATGCCATTCAAATATTAAATCCTTTGCTATTTCTGAAACTCAAAAATTTGGCCATGTCACCTATTTTTGGAACGGGAACAATTCCGGTTATATCAATAAAAACCTTGAAACATATATCGAAATACCATCTGATACCATCCCCTTTGATCAAGCGCCTAAAATGAAAGCTGTTGAAATCACAAATAAAACCATCGAATTACTACAATCTGGCAACTATCAATTTGGTCGAATTAATTTTCCAAATGGTGACATGGTCGGTCATACAGGTGTTATGGATGCTGTAATCAAGTCCGTAGAAATAACAGATCAGTGTGTTCAAAAAATAGTAGAAACAGTAAATAATCTCAATGGAATCACAGTTGTATTAGCTGACCATGGCAATGCCGATGAAATGTTTACAATTGATAAAAATGGTAATAAACAAAATAAAACATCTCATACACTAAACCCAGTACCATGTATAATCATAGACCCCAATCACAATAATAATTATAAACTTAATTCATCAATTAAAACCCCTGGATTAGCTAATATTGCAAGCACTTTATGTAATTTACTAGGGTTCACCTCCCCTAAAGATTATGAAGACTCATTAATTACACCCAGTTAACATTTCTTACATATAAAAACGATATAGTTGAAGTATATTTTCGATATTGGGACTGTCGCAAAACAGAAAAACCGATTGATTGCAATATCGCCAAAGGCATAAGATTTGCAATTTATCGCCTGAGTAAATGGTGCACCGCACCATAACGAAGGTGAAAATTGTAAAGATTAGGCATTTCGGGACAGAGCCCGCATCAAAAAGTAAGTTAGCATAATTAATTATATAAAATTTAATTAACTTATTTTATTAAAAAGAAAGCAATACAAAATTACTTAACATAAAAAAGATAACGAAAAATCTGAATTTACACGACGGTAAAAACAAGTCAAACGCGCATTACCATCTTCATCTTTCGTATGGCAAACCCCTCCTTGAACAGGAGTCACTAAATATAATAATGAATTTTGCTCACAATTAACCCGAACTTCGTTTAATTGTAAAAAATCCCCAGATGTAGCGCCTTTAACCCATAACTCATTTCGACTTGTACTCCAAAAAACTGCCTTTTTTTGACGAATTGCTTCATTTAAAGCCAATTCATTAACATATGCCAAAATTAAAATATCTTTCGTCTTAAAATGTTGGACAACCACCGGCAATACATCCATATGATTAAAATAAGCTAATTTTTTAAAATCAGGTTGAAACTGATTTGATTCTTCAACTAAATTCAAAGCCACTCCTTAAATTAAATATTAGGAATCGGAAACTTAATCGTACTTTCAATATTTTCACCTTCATAAACTGGAACAGACCCAAAACGCTCCTGAATCCAAGATACAGTACTATCGACAATAGATCTTGGAACAGAGGCACCTGAAGTAATACCCACCACTCGCTTTTGATCAAACCAAGAAGAATCTAATTCACTAGAAACATCAATAATATATGAATCAACCCCACATTCTAAAGAAGTTTCTCTTAATCGATTACTATTCGAACTATGAGGAGACCCACACACAATAATCAAATCACATAATTCAATAAGTTCTTTAACCGCATTTTGACGATTTGTTGTTGCAAAACAAATATCTGCCTTTGATGCACCTTGAATAGTAGGATATTTTTTACGTAATTTTTTAATAATACCAGCTGTATCTGACACAGATAATGTGGTCTGAGTTAAATACCCAATTGGCTGATCAGAATCCAAATTTAACCGATCTACATCTTCCTCTGTTTCAATAATATGTAACAAACGAGCATCAACATATCCAGACGTACCAATTAATTCTTGATGACCATTATGACCAATCAATACTGTCTGAACCCCTTTTTCAGAAAAACGAACTGCCTGACGATGAATCTTAGTCACCAACGGACAAGTCGCATCAATAATCTTTAAACCACGGTCTTTAGCATTTTCATACTCTAAAGGCGCTGTCCCGTGCGCGCTAAATATCACAACTTGATTTGCAGGAACATCTGATAAAGACTCAATAAACACCACTCCTTGCGATTCAAGCGATTGAATAACAGTCGTATTATGAACAATATGATGCCGAACATACAGTGGTGTCCCATACTTTAATAATGCTCTTTCAACCACTTCAATCGCACTAGCAACACCCGCACAAAACCCTTGAGTAGATGCTAAATAAATAGATTCCAAAACACTATGATTAATTTTATCAATACTTTTCACACTCATTTAAAACTCATTTTATTAATTAATAATAAATTATAATACGATCTATTAACATTAAGCATACCAAAATAGGTTGATACAGAATAGAGGCTAAAAATACAGATCGTGCATTTAAGTCTGTTGTCAATTTAAAAAACTTAAATGAAAAATAAAAAAAACATACTGATATAAACAAAGCGCCAAAACCATATATCCAAGTAAACCCCAGAATAAACTTTAACCAAACTGCACCACAACCTAACAATACAGTCGACAAAAGGACATGCCACCCTGTGTAATAGCCCGTCTTATCCAAAATAGGCAACATTTTAAAACCAGCAACACCATAATCAACACGATATTTCCATGCTAAAGAAAAAAAATGAGGAATCTGCCAAATAAAAAACACACTAAATAATAACCAAAGTGATAAGGATAATTCAGAAACAGCAACCCAACCACAAACAGGCGGTAACGCCCCAGGAAAAGATCCTATATACGTATTTAACCAAGTCACTCGCTTTAACGGTGTATAAACAAAATTATATAAAATTAACATCACTAAAGACCATAAAAGCGTATAATACGCAGCAACCCAAAATAAACTACATATTCCACTAATAAGTAAAAAAATCGCAAAAAATATAGCCATGCGTTTAGAAATAACTCCCTGTACAATCGGACGATCTTGAGTCCGTTTCATTAATGAATCATATTTAACCTCTAAAAGATGATTTAAAACAGCAGATGCCGCTGAAATAAATAAAAAACCACTCCCCACAACCATAAAATAACGCCATTCAAACTGTAAAGGAAAAGACGCTAAAAAATATCCCACAAAAAATGTAATAAACGCATGCTGCAAAATAGATCCTTTAATTAAACAAAAAAATGCGCTTATCATAACCTCTTCCTAATCATTATTAGATGACCTTAAAATAATAGGTGTGTCTTCCTTTTCAAATAAAAAAGAGGTCTCATTATCAAAATTAAACTCCCTCGGTTTATTAACCAAACTGACATATTGATCACAACGCGCACTAAGCTCTCGATTTAAATAGACTTCTCTTTCATAACGCTTTTGTAGTTGAGCGACATAATCCTGCAACTCCTTAAGCGAAAATTGCGTTTCTTTTTGATTTTGTTTCAACTCTAAAATAGTTTGAGAAGCGGTCTGGTATTTTTGACGAAACAATTCGTATTCCTGTTTTAAGCCACCTTGAATCATATCACATTGTTCATCAAAGTCTTGTTGGAATTTCTTTAATTGATCTTCATAATGACATTTCAATTTTTGATCCTCCCAGAGTCGCTTCTGATCAAATTCAAGTTCAATTTCTTTCAATTTAACTGAACGTAACTCAGTAAACTCTTTATTCAACAACGCCTCTTCAGAGTCACGCTTTGATTTTAGATCATTATAAAGTTTTTGAATATCAATAGAAAAAGATGAGGACCCATTAATCATGGTCTGAGAAGATCCCAATTGATCAAAAAAACAATTAAATTTTTCCTGCTCTAATTTCAATAAATCAGCAAACTGAGCCTCCTGATAGGCTAATTGTTTTTGAAATTGACGCCGCTCTAAAGATATTTGCTGATCAAATTTTTTTTGATTAAACTCAAAAAGAGTCTCAAAACTTTCTTGTTGAGCCCCCACATCTTGTTTAACACGCTGCTTTTGAATTAAAAACTCACGATCATGCTTTTTTTTTGATTGAAAAAAATACTGATTCATTAAATTTAAACGAACATCAATCTGAGTAACGGAAATAAGCTCTTTTTGAAGAAAAGATAACTCATACTGACGATAATATTCAAATAAAAATACCATCTCATCAATAACATTACCAAGCTTCAGTTTATAATAATGAGTTTGCTGCTGAAATTGATCTTTCGCTTCTTGACGGTCATTCGCCAATTGCTGTTTAAAACTAACATACCGTTCCTTCAGAACTTGATATGCGTTATCTAAAGCGTGTGAAATTTGCTTTAACTTTAAAATTTTACGCTCATATTTTTGGTGAGACCCTACTAACTCCTGTTCTTTTTCAAACTGCTTATCTGCAAGTCTTTGCTCTAATTCAACTTCTTTTTGTGAAGCAAGCTGATCAATTTTAAGTAAATTTTCTGCAGATGCTTTAATACCCACCAACTTCTCTATTTCTTTTTTTTCCTTATCAATTGCCACTTTAATAGAAAAAAGTTGTTCATATTGATCTAAAAATTTACCCTCCAATACATTAATAGATGATAAAAAATCACTCCGAACATTTTTAAAATGACGTTTAAACCGCTGCACTTGAAAATCTGGATATTGAGATTTAATTACTTCATAGTAATCTGACAAAGCCCCATGCTCTAATTGAAAAGTACGTAAATGATCTAGTTCTTCTTTATAAACAGCTAAATAATCATCAGAAGACAATTCCTCTTGCTGCTTAGTCATAATTTAAACTTCCAAATTAAAAAAATCATCAATGCGATGGCAAACTTTTAATAACTTTAACAGGTGAATTAATAGTATGATAACCCGATTCCATCGCATCTGTATCTCCTCGAAATGCAATATCGGTCATCGTAAACAAAATAAAAATAAGCATCGCTACAACACTACTAACAAAAAAAAGCTTCCCAGGCCCTTTATCCCAATGAAGACCCATAAAAAAACCAAGAACTAAACCTGCTTTCAAACTCGCTATAGCCAATGCAACAGGCTCATTAAGCGGGCCTAAATCAAATTGAGCCACCCAAACTGTTACAGCAGTTAATATTAACAATGCAATAAAAGTTCCGATATAATACTTTAATGGCGGTATAAAATGATGATTATCAGACATAATTAATTCTCCCACATACTTTCATTTCTAACCCACTAAGTATAATAATGGAAATAAAAAAATCCAAATCAAATCAACAAGATGCCAGTATAACCCAACCATTTCTAAAGGCGTATAGTAATCCGCATAAAACTCCCCACGCTTAGTCCGAATCATTAACCATATAATCAACCCCATTCCCACTAAAACATGTAACCCATGAACACCTGTTAGCATGAAATAAATGCCATAAAATAAATGTAAAGTCTCGGACACACCCTCAGCACTAAACCATTTCGCAGGCAATAATCCATGCTGAATTTTTGAGCTATATTCAATCCCCTTGATTACCATAAAACAACCCGCGAAAACCAATGTTGCAACTAGGTAATTAAATGTGGCCTTTTTTTGACTTAACTGAGCACTTCTTACGCTCATAACCATTGTAAAACTACTCATAATCAAAATAACTGTATTTATTGTACCTAATTGCCATGATAAATGATGATTCGCCTCAACAAACATATCGGGATACAAATAACGAAATACAATATAAGCCACAAATAAACCTGAAAAAAACAAGACCTCTTGCGCTAAAAATGCCCACATTCCAATTTTAGCAGATTCAAACTCTTGATGCGCATCATCAAAATGATGAGCAACCTCATGAGGAATAAACTCTTGTGAAACCAGCTGATTACTCATATGGTTTTACCTTATCATAATCATAAGGATCATATTCTATCACAGGTAGTTTCTCAAAGTTCTCAAAAGGCGGCGGAGACGCTGTTTGCCATTCTAATGTAATCCCTCCCCACGGGTTAGCATCTGCTTCCTCTCCTTTAAATAAGGACCACACCAAATAAACCAACATCACAATAAACCCAAGCCCTAATACCCAGGTTCCAAACGTAGAAAATGCATGTAAAGGTTGAAACTGATCTAAATAATTATAATATCGACGCGGCATACCTTTAGCACCCAAAATAAACTGAGTAAAAAATACCATATTAAATCCAACAAAAACTAACAAACAAGAAATATTGGCCCAAAATTCACTATACATTTTTCCAATCATTTTCGGCCACCAATAATGAAGCCCCCCTAAAAATGCCATTACTGTGCCGCCCATCATCACATAATGAAAATGAGCAACAACAAAATAAGTGTCATGTAAATGAATATCCAATGATAATGTACCCAATACAACCCCTGTAAACCCACCGATCATAAATAAAAACATAAATGACAAAAAATAAAAAAACGGCGACTTTAAATAAATACTCCCCTTATACATCGTTGCTAACCAATTAAATACTTTAATCGCAGATGGAATAGCAACTAAAAATGTCAACAAAGAAAACAACATAGTAGCATAATTCGATTGGCCACTAATAAAAAGATGATGTCCCCAAACTAAAAAAGAAATAACAGCGATAGCAATACTTGAGAACGCAACAAAACGATACCCAAAAATATTTTTACGACAAAACGTCGTCACTAATTCACTCATCACTCCCATCGCTGGTAAAATCATAATATATACAGCAGGATGACTATAGAACCAAAAAAAATGCTGAAATAATACCGGATCACCACCAAGTGCAGGATCAAAAATACCAATATTCATCACTTTTTCAAAAATAAGTAATAATAATGTTATCCCCAACACTGGCGTGGCTAATACTTGTATAATAGAAGTCGCATACAATGACCAAACAAATAGCGGCATACGAAACCAAGTCATTCCTGGCGCACGCATTTTATGAATCGTTGCAATAAAATTAACCCCTGTTAAAATAGATGAAAACCCTAAAATAAATGCACCTAATGTCATTGAAATAACACTCGTATCTGTTGTTGTAGAATAAGGAGTATAAAACGTCCATCCTGTATCAATTGCACCGGCAAACAATGAATATACACAAAATACAGCACCAAACATATATACATATAAGCTAGCTAAATTTAAACGAGGAAATGCGACATCTTTAGTCCCTAATTGAATTGGTAATAAAAAATTACCTAAAGACGCAGGAATTGAAGGTACAATAAACAAAAATACCATCACTGCACCATGTAATGTAAATAATTGATTATATTCCTTAGCTGTAAAAAAAAGAGTTCCAGGAGTCAACAACTCTAATCGCAACAATAATGCAAACGTACCCCCTAATCCAAAAGAAATACAAATAAACAACAAATACATTAAACCAATACGCTTATGGTCTAACGTAAATAACCAGGACTTTAAACCAGAATCTACTTTAAAAAAATTAATATTAGGATAAGCATTTGACATAAAAAGTTCTCCTATTTCAGTGTTTTAATATACTCAATAATTCCCAATATTTCACGTTCGCTTAATAAACCCGAATAACTTGGCATAACAGGCGGGTATCCGGCAACAACTTTTGCATTCGGATTTAAGATCGACTCCGTGATATAGTTTTCATCAGCAATCGCATCTGAACCATCAACAAACTGACGCTTGCTACCATACAAACCTTTCCAACTTGGACCTGCCATCGCTGTACCATCTAAACTATGACATGCATTACAGTTTTTAGATTTATATAATTTCTCACCTAACTCCAACAACGGAATATCATCATTGGCATTACCCGCTTTTAACCATTCATCATAGTCTGATTGAGAAACAACTTTTAATACACCCAACATACTTGAATGACCGTCACCGCAATATTCTGTACAGAAAACTTGATAATTACCAATTTTTTCAGGATAAAACCAAATTTTAGAATATCGATTCGGTACTAAATCTTTCTTTATCCTAAAATTAGGCAAATAAAAACTATGCAAAACATCTGTTGCGGTCATCAATAATTTAACCGGCTTCCCAACAGGTACTACAATTTCATTCAAAAGTTTGATTCCTTCTTCTACATATTCAACTTCCCACAACCATTTCTTGCCCACAACACGAATTTCTTTAGCTCCCACAGGCGGAATGACTAATTTTAAATAATCACGATATCCCCAAACAAATATAATCATCACTAAGATTAAGGGAATCACAGTCCATCCAATCTCTAATGCATCATTATGAGTAATTTGTGCACTTGCAACACGATTGGACTGAGTACGCCGATATTTAACAATAAAGTAAATACCTAATCCCACCATAACAAAAAATAATAAACAAGACCCCCAAAATATGACATAAAACAACAAATCAACTGAAGAAGCAACTGAAGAAGCTGCTTCAGGTAAAATCATTGTTCCATTTTCCATTAAACTTTGAGTGTTCATTCTATTTACCTTCTAAATCTCCAAATCATTCCTACTAAAACAACAATCGTTAATACTGCACCCAATTTCATTAACCGCAATGCATAAAGCGAATATTTCTTTGATTGCGGATCATAATTATAACAAAATAGCAAGAGCCTTTCTACTGTAGAAACATGCTGATCTGATTTTGCATCAATAACAGCTAACTTAAAATCCAATGACGAATAATTAATTCCATACAAATACCGACTAACGATTTGCTTAGGCGATAAAAACAGCAACATTGCAGAATGCGAATATTCACCACTATCAGCTAATCGATATTTAAATCCGACTTGATCTGCCAAACGCTTAACATTACCTTGGTAATCCAGCAAAAAACGCCAATTAGGCTTTACTTTCTTTAACTGAGAAACATACCGCTGCTGAAATGCTCGTGCCTGCTCTATAGTATCATCCGGATTAATACTAATACTAACAATCACTAAATCATCCAATGTAGATTGCGACAATTGATCTATGGTTTGCACTAACCCACCTGTAATAAAATGACATAACATGGGACAACTATAATATACAAAACTTAACAAAACAGGCTTGTCTTGCCGAAAAAAATTATTAAACCCAACAAATTCACCTGTTACTGAATCAATAAATTGATAATTTGCAGAAACAGTCCGGCCAAGCTGTTCTTGAACACCAATATCCTGTAACTTATGAGGAATAGTAGATTGACCATAGCAAATCGTTACAGAACATAAAAAAATACTAAAAAATACCCGTATCATCTATTTAACGAGCGTATTCAATAATAACGCGTTCTTTAGCAAGTTCAATTGGTAATTTAATTTTTCCATTCTCACGACCTAATCGATTTAACTCTTCAGTTTCAACCTTCTGAAAATCTAAAAAAGAAGAATAAATATAATCACGATCTTTACGATCTTGATCCTGAGATAATGAAATCGAATAAAATATAATCGAAAAACAAACAATACCAACCAAAGCAACAAATGTTAAAATAATACTAATAATAACAAAATTATATTTTGGCTCTGATTGATCATGTGTTAATTGTTTAGAATTCGACATCGTAGACGTACTCCTAGTGGTTTTCAAATTTCTCTGACTCTTGCAAGCGAGGATCATTAATTGGAATTAAATACCCTTTTGATAATTGACGAATAAAAAAATAAAAATATACCCCACCAATAAATAAAAAAGTTGAAATATCTGTGACAGAAACATGAATTCCTTTTGGACTTACAGTAGGCATAATAATCCAATACAAATCTAAAATATGCATCATAAGCAACCAAATCGCCATCCCAAAATGAACCCATAAATAACGTTTTGCATGACGAGACATGAATAATAAAAACGGAATTCCAAAATGTCCCACTGATAGCACAATAGCAACTGTATTCCAATTACCCGCAAAGTGATCTGCAAACCATACGGTTTCTTCAGGAATATTACTATACCAAATTAAAAAATATTGACTAAACGCAATATATGACCAAAAAATATTAAACCCATAAAGCAATTTCCCTAAATCATGAAAATGTTCAATTGTAATCACATCTTTCAAAATGCCCTTTTTATAAAGCAAGATATAAATAATTGAATTAAGCGCTAAGAATCCAACAATAGCCCCAGAAAAAATATATACTCCAAAAATAGTCGAATACCAATGAGGCGTTAAAGACATAATCCAATCAATAAAAGCAAAAGTAAGTGTTAATCCATATAATATCAAAGACACCGGTGAAATACGTTGTAAAAAAGCAGTATGTCCTTTATTAGAATCATAATCTTGCAACTCAGATTTACCTAGAAAAATCTTTGACAAAATAATCCAAATTAAAAAAAAGATAATCCCTCGCACAATAAAAAATGAGGTATTTAAATAAGGGGCTTTACCTTGCAAAATATAATCTGCTTCAACAGCATCATGATGAGACCAATGATATAATTCATGAATCCCAAACAAAATTGGAATAAATAGTAAAAACATAATGCCAATGTTAGACATTAAATACTCTGGAATTCGACGCACCAGAACACTCCACCCT
>CAXFGY010000009.1:0-19305 GCA_964002605.1 uncultured Candidatus Marinamargulisbacteria bacterium | reverse complement strand
AAACACGTCTTTAGTGATTTTTGTAAATATTTCAATATAGTTTTTTTTTAAACTGATTATATTTGTCATCAGAAATGTTGTTGATGTATTTATTTTTTGTCACATCATCTTTATATTTTTCTTGATATTTTTTGAATATTTTTATTGCTATTTTATAATTTGTATTTTTTATTACTTCTTTTAATATTTTTTTTATATCTGATATATATTTTGATGAATTTATATCAGCAATTCTAGTGAATTTAACAACATCAATATTTTGGATAACTGCTTTTGCAATAAAACAGAAATCTTCTTGTAACATGTTTGAGCTAAAATTAAAGGTTAATGCATTTTGGCTAATAGCAGTTAACATAAATTGTTGATCATTTTGTAATGAGAAATCAGCATATTGCAATACATTGGGATTTTTATTTATCGCTTCTAGTATAAATTTTTTATCTTTTTTTAATTCATCATCAACCAATATACAATGTGGGAATTCTTCAATTAGACTTAATAATACCGCTTTTTGATAATTTTTATCCAATATAAAAAAAGTCTTCAAAAATTATCTTATCTATTATATCAGTTTTTATAATTTTTGAAATAAACCTTAAAATATCATTCTTATATATATCGATTAATTTTAAATTTCTCTTTAGTCTATTTTCTAAACCCTCACAAGAACAGTCAAAATAATTTGTTAACCTTTTTATTCTTTTTTTATATGGTGTGCTGGAGGTAAGTTCGCTAGATTCGAATTCTTGAGAGGTTATTGGATCTTTAAATACCAATGCGTCCCCAGCTTCGTTTTTTCTTATAATTTTTAGATTTTTTTATCATAGATTGTTGGCGTAAACGGGGTTGTTACAGGGTCTTTACATATTTCCATTGATATTGGGCATAGTAAGTGTTCTTTGTAGTTATCAATTAGATTTAGTGTTTACTTTCGAAGTTCACCTTTTATTCGAGTTGGTTCATCTAATTGTTCTCCTAATGGGCTACATAGTTGTTTATCTAATCGTTCAATTAATAGTTCTTTAGAGTGATTTGTAAAAAACTTTCTTAATTTTCCTAATACACAATGAAATTCTGGAGTTTTTATTGACGTTTTTGTTGTTTGTGGAGCCGGAACAACTGATGAGTAGTCACTAGCTAGAAATAAAACTGGCATTATAAATCATACTCCTTCTTTTTATATATCAAAAAATCAAACATTTGCCTTAATTTTATTAAAAAAAATCTATATTTAAACATACTTGTCAAATATAAGCTTCATCTATAGAGTGTAAGTATGAGTATTTGGTCGGATCATTATAAAATAGGACATGATAGTTTAGATAATCATCATCAAGAACTATTTGACTTAATTACAATGTTAGATAGTGCCATCTTAAGTAATGACCCTAAAAAATTAGAAAACATAATTCAATTTTTTGAACATTATTCTGTTGAACATTTTGCAGAAGAAGAAGCATTAATGAAAGCTGAAAATTATGATGGCTTAAAGCATCACCAACACGAACATCAGAAATTAACATTATTAGTCAGTCATTTACGAAATATTTATGATAATGATCACCCCGCATTTCATATTATATTTGAAATTCGAAAATTGATTGATACACTAATTAATCATATTCAAACAGTCGATATTGGTTTAATTCAATTTATTAAAAAAGGAGATCTATGAAAAAAAAATTAGCGTTATTTGAAGCATTTCTGAATAAAGTGAACAGTCGTTACACGACTCAAAAGCAAGAAATTGCAACGCATATTTTTAACACTAAGGGCCACTTTGAAATTGAAGATTTTATTGATCAATTTCGGACAAAAACACTTAAGTTATCAAGAGCAACTGTATATCGTACGGTTAAGCAACTTTTAGATGCAAGTTTATTACAAAAAATATCTACACGTGATGGTAAAGTGTATTATGAAAACTCATCGCCTCAACAACATCATGCTCATGTTATTTGTAATAATTGTGGAGAAATTCAAGAAATAAAAGATCCTTCTTTAAATCAGTTTATAGACTCCTATTGTCATAAAATGAAATTTTTACCTCAATACCAATCTCTTCATATTTATGGAATATGTCATAAATGTCAAAAGTAGTGATGCAATGACTACTTTTTTAGCCACTACAATTATTTTAGGCTTCTGTTTTGTAGGGTTTGGCATAGGTGTTCTATTTTTTGGTAAAATTGCTAAGAGAGATCGTTGTGGCTCTGTCCCTAAACTTGATTCCGAAAAAGATGAGTGTTTAAATCAAAAAGCAGGTTTATGCCCATTTGAAGATGAATCTGGAGGGCTTAAAAATGCAAAAATGAATCAGATTAATTTTAATTCTAATAATAAGTAGATTTTGTTATTAATAGCCAATAAAATATACTTGTAGTATAATACAAAATTCATAAAATTAAATTTTAAAAATATTTTTAAATCAATAGTTATAAGGAGTATAAAGTAAATGGCAAAAATTGGAGAAAAAGAAAAAAAAGACATCATTAATGAATCACAACGTCATGAAACTGACACAGGCTCACCTGAGGTTCAAATTTCATTATTAACTGAAAAAATAAACTATTTAGTAGAGCATTTAAAAACCCATAAAAAAGATCATCATACGCGACGAGGATTATTAGCCTTTGTTAGTCAACGACGTAAATTAATCAAATATTTACATCGACAATCACCAGAAATTTTAGAAAAACTAGCCAAAAAATTAAAATTAAAATTAAAAAATTAAATAAAAAATGTCAGTTTTAATGACTAAAGATAGATAAAAAGGATAAACATAATGATTAAAGGTGGTATAACAAAAAAACAACAAATTGCAAATCATGAAATTGAAATTAATACAGGAGTACTGGCTAAGCAAGCCAATGGTGCCGTTACTGTAAAATGTGGTAATTTAATATTACTTGCTACTGCGACAATGTCTGCAAAGCCTAAAGAAGGAATTGATTTTTTTCCATTAACAGTTGAGTTTTCTGAAAAAATGTATGCATCTGGCAAAATTCCTGGCGGCTTCTTTAAACGCGAAGCCCGTCCTAGTACTGATGCCACCCTAATGGCGCGACTCATTGATCGCCCGCTAAGACCCTCTTTTCCTAAAGGCCTTTTTAATGATGTTCAAATCATTATCACAGTGCTCTCTTATGATGAAACTATTCCCATTGAACCGCTAGCAATGGTTGCCGCATCTGCAGCCGTATCACTTTCTGACATCCCCTTTAATGGTCCTGTAGGAGGAGTATTAGTTGCTCAAATCAATGGTCAGTTTGTTGCAAACCCTGCACCTCAAGACTTAAAAGAAAGTACATTAGAAATTATTGTAGCCGGAACACAAGATGCAATTTTAATGGTAGAGTCAGAAGCAAAAGAGGTATCTGAAGAAACAATTATTGATGCAATTATTTTTGGTCATGATATAATTAAAAAAACAATTTCTCTTCAAAAAGAACTCACCTCTGAAGCCGGAAAAGAAAAAATAACTTTACCTCCTGAATTACCTGAACTAATACCAACAATAGAAAAAATAACAACTATTATTGGAGACCAAATTAAAAATCAATTAACAGGTGGTAATAAAGATGAAATAGATGCTTTTTTAACATCCCTTGAGGATCAAGTTTGCAAACAATTAGTTACACAAGAGGCAGATAATGAGTTATTAATCAAACAAGGATTTAATATCGTTAAAAAAAATCAAATTCGAGACATTATTTTATCGCAAAAAATTCGACCCGATGGACGCGCGCTAGACGAAGTTCGCCCTATTGATGTTCAAGTTGGTATCTTGCCTTCAGTTCATGGATCAGCATTATTTACACGCGGAGAAACACAAAGCTTAGGCGTAGTAACATTAGGAACCGAAGACGATGAACAATTAATTGATGGATTAAATGAAAAAAGTACCAATCATTATTTTTTTCATTATAACTTCCCCCCATTTTCTGTTGGAGAATGTGGACGGATTTTTACAGGCCGTCGTGAACTAGGTCATGGGTCATTAGCTGAGCGTTCCTTAAAATATGTTATCCCCGAAAAAGAGTCCTTTCCATATACCATTCGGGTTGTGTCTGAAATACTAGAATCAAATGGATCTTCATCTATGGCATCTGTATGCTCTGGTTCTTTGTCATTAATGGACTGTGGTGTACCAATTAAACGACCCGTTTCAGGTATTGCAATGGGCTTATTAATGAATGGGAAAGATCATGTTATCCTATCCGATATTCAAGGGTTAGAAGATCATTATGGGGACATGGATTTTAAAGTAGCCGGTACTGAAGTAGGTATCACGGCCCTCCAGTTAGATATTAAAATTGAAGGGCTTTCAAAAGAAATTTTAATTGCTTCTTTAGAACAAGCCAAATCAGGCCGACTACAAATCTTAAAAACAATGACTAATGTACTAAACACACCACGAACAACAGTCTCAGAAAATGCGCCTAAAATACAATCTTTTCCTATTAATCCTGAAAAAATAGGACTTGTAATTGGTCCTGGGGGGAAAACAATCCGAAAAATTGAAGAAGAAACAAAAGCAAATGTTTCAATTTCAGACAATTCAAAAGGAGTAGTAAGCATTTCTGCTAAAAATCAAGCCCAATTAGATTCTGCTTATCAAATGATCATGGGAATTGTCAAAGATCCTGAAGTTGGGGATACATATAATGGTAAAGTAGTTAAAATTGTTCAATTTGGAGCTTTTATAGAGCTATCTCCAGGCAAAGAGGGACTAATCCATATATCAAAACTGTCAGACAAGCGTATTGAAAATGTTGAAGATGTCCTGTCAGTAGGAGACTCCTTAGAAGTCAAAATCAACCAAATTGATAATCAAAATAGAATCAACTTAAGCCCAGTAAAACCATATTAAAAAGCAAATTAAGTAGTTGTATAAATTAAAAAAAATGGTAAAATTGAATAGAATTTTAAGGAGGCTAAAATGAAAATAATGATTAAGTCTATGATAGTTTGTCTGATTGCAATTAATTTAGTTGGGTGTGCATTAAAAAAACCCAATAACTGGGTTGCAAAAGTAAATAGTACTTATATTACCGAAAATGATATCAATAACTCCTTAAAACAATATCCAGAAGAAACACAAAAGCAACTTCAATCAAACAAATCAATGATAATATCACAATTAGTAAATCAAGAATTATTATTTCAAGAGGCAAAAAAAGAAGGAATTGAAAATCAAGAAGAGTATATCTCTCAAATTAAACAACTAGAAGAGCAATTAGAAAATGCAAAACGTCAATTACTGACTAATTTTTTAATCAATCAAAAAATACTTACTAATATAAGTGTAGATGAAAATGAAATTAAAACATTTTACAACGAAAACAAAACTCAATTTAATGCCTATGAACAACGTAAAGCACGACATATCTTAGTTAAAACAGAACAAGAAGCATTAAATATATATAACAAGGCAATTAACAAAAAAGATTTTTCTAAATTAGCAAAAAAATATTCAATTGACCCAACTTCAGAAAATGGTGGAGATCTAGGCTGGTTTAAAAAAGGACAACTCGTTCCAGAGTTTGAAAAATCAGTATTTAATTTGCCTAGAAAGGGCAGTATTTCTAAAGTCGTTCAAACAACATTTGGATATCATATCATTAAGCTCGACGACATCCAAAAAGTTTCAGCCAAAACACTAGAAGAATCCCAAACACAAATCAAAACTTTTTTATATAATCAAAAACAATCAGTTGCACTTCAAAAATACATAGAAAAAATAAAAAATCACCACAAAGTTAATTTAAAAAGTGATGACAAAGTTGCAGATTCTAATAAAAAAAATAACAACGAAAAACAAAAAAATAATTAATTGAAAACTATAATTGAAATTTAAATACCAGGTACAAGACCATTCAATAAAGTTAAAGTCTTATGCAAAGCTTAATTTGTCTTTATTAGTATTTAAGGCAAATAAACAAAACTATCATCCAATTTGTTCTGTTTTTCAAGAAATCTCATTGTCTGACCATATTTCAATTACTGTCATTACAAAAAAAGAATGCATACTAAAATGTAACCACCCTGAATTTCCTCTAGATCAGCGTAACTTATTACAACAAGTTTATTCTAAAATGAAACATAAAATAAAATATGGGCTCATAATTAAAATCAAAAAAAACATCCCTATAGGAGGAGGTCTAGGTGGCGGAAGTAGTAATGCCGCATGCTTAATAATGTTTATTAATTCATTTTTTCAATTAAACTATTCCGATCAAAAATTATACGGGATAGGAAAATCAATAGGCGCAGATATTCCATTTTTTTTAAAAGGCGGAACACAATTAGTTCGAGGTATTGGACAAAAAACATCAACTTTAAAAACTAAAAAAAATCAATATTACGTACTAATTATTCCACCAATAAACATTTCTACTAAAACAATATTTAACCTTTACGACAAAGAAAAAAACTTATTATTACCAACAAAAACACCTAAGAAAATTTTAAAGTCTTATTTAGGCAAAAACTCACTAAAAAAAACTGTATTTAACTTTAATACTACATTCAAAGAATTAACTACTCAACTTGAATCTTATAATACACCTCCTGTTTATTTATCTGGTACAGGAAGCACATTGTTTTTTGTTGTTAAAAGATGGAAGGAAGCAATAAGTTGGGAAAAAAATTTATCAAAAATATTTAATGATTGCATTATTAAAGCCGTCAAACCAATAAAAAAAATTCCCATTAATCTATAAAACATTTACGCCTTTATTAATAATCCAAAATAATACCCACTGAATTAATAAAATAACGACTCTAATGAAACTATTCTTATAGTAACAACAATAAAAAAAGGCTTTGTCGCGAAATGCCTAATCTTCACAATTTTCATCTTCGTTATGGTGCGCTGCTCCACTTCCTCAGGCGATAAATTGAAATCTTATGCCTTTGGCGACATCGCATTAAATTGATTTTTTCTGTTTTGCGACAGTACCAAAAAATCAAATTATCTTGCATTAATCTACTAAAGTATGTTAAAAATATGAACACATGAGCATAAATAAAAAGCAATATGAAATAATTTTAGAAAAATGGATTCAAGAGTTTGAAAAAAACCCGCACTATACACAAAAGCTAAATAATCGTTTCTTACCCGTAAAATCACATTCCCGAAAATTTTTAAGCCAAATTATAAATCTTTTAAAAAATGATGATATCCAACAATTAAAAAAAACCTCTGTTAAGCCCGTTTTTGATACATGGCATAATATTATCCATAATCAACTATCAGAAGGATTAAGTACTAAAGAAACAGCAATAATGATTTATGCACTAAAAACATCTTTATCTGATTTATCTAATGATACAAAAATAATTTCAACTCCAGATAAAGAAACATTATCAACAATACTAGATATTTTAGGAATGCTTATTTTTGAAATGTATACATTAGAAAAAGAAAAATTAATTAGTAAACAAAACAATCAAATTCAATATTTACAAAATAATAGCGTTATTAAAAAATCTAAATTAATTGGAAATAGTCCTGAAATTTGTGCTGTTTATCAAGCCATTGGATTAGTACTAGAAAATGATATTACAGTGCTTTTACAGGGAGAAAGTGGAACAGGAAAAGATATTGTAGCGCAAACTATTCACGATAACTCTAAGCGTTCCGCAAAGCCATATGTGGCTGTTAATTGTGGCGCAATTCCTAAAGAATTAATTGAATCTGAATTATTCGGACATGAAAAAGGCGCTTTCACTAGTGCAGACTCTCAAAAAATGGGGAAATTTGAATTAGCAGACGAAGGCACTTTATTTCTGGATGAGATTGGAGAGCTATCACTAGAAATGCAGGTAAAACTATTACGTGCAATTCAAAACAAAGAAATAGAAAGAGTAGGCGGCTCAGGTCCAATTAAAATAAATATTAGAATTATTGCCGCAACAAATCAACAATTAAAAAAATTAGTCGATCTTAAGAAATTTCGATTAGATTTATATTATCGATTAAATGTTTTCCCAATTTCAATTCCCCCACTACGCAATCGTCAACAAGATATTATTCAACTAGCCACTCACTTTTTATCATTTTATGCAAAACAAAACCAATTACCCGTCGCGGTCCTTACAGATGAAGCAAAGCAATATCTATTAAATTATCCATTTGAAGGTAATGTCCGAGAACTTGAAAATATGATCCAAAGAGCTTTAATTATTGCACAAGGACATCCAATTACAAGTACTGTATTTACATTAGAACCTGGTAAGCTAGATATTTCTGATTCTCCTTTAATTGCATTGCCTGAAAACAGCTCAAAACCACAACCCTTATTACCTCTAGAAGATGTTGAAAAAAATGCAATTATTAATGCATTATCAATCAAAAAAGGTAATATTCAACAAGTAGCAAAATCGTTAAAAATTTCACGAACCACTTTATATAGCAAAATTGACAAATATCAAATTGATACCCCATCATAGTTCTATTGTATTTGTAAAACTCTCGGAATAAGATGATAATCATTAAAAAAATTAAATTTCTTAAAATCATATTGATCAATAAGATTTGTTAAATCATCTTTTTGACAAACACCCACTTCATAAAATTGAGTAATCGACAAATTACGAAATAACTCAAAACATTTTTTATAAAACTTAAGTCCATCTAAACCACCATCTAATGCCGTTAAAGGCTCATAATGAATCACTGAACGATCTAAAGTAGCTAGTGATGCAGTTGGAACATATGGAGGGTTAGAGACAAAGATTGTATTGGGTCGTTGAACTAAGTCCATTAAATTAGGATCAGAAAAAAAATCATTATGATAAAATTTCACATTAGAACAAATTAATTGTTCTTGATTTTTAATAGCCGTTAAATACGCTTCTTTTGAAATATCCCAACCATATCCAGTAAGTTTTGGAAAGTAACATGCAAGAGATAACAAAATACACCCACAACCATAACCAAGCTCTAATAAATTGGGTGCAGATATATTGTTTGTTTTACAAAAATCAATAATTTTAATTACAAGTAATTCTGTTTCAGAACGAGGAACTAATATGCCTGACTTGATTCTGAACAGATAGCCAAAAAAAGAAGTCGTCTCAAGAATAAGTGCCAAAGGTTCTCCCCTACACCGACGATCTATAAAAGCATTTAACTGTGTTAAAGCATTATTATTTGGTATAAACTCTTGTAATTTTGTTAATAATTGAATTCGCGTCAATGAAAATACACTTTGAATTAATAACATTGCGTCTGTTTGAGCAGTTTCGATTTTTGCACCTTTTAATTGAGCGCTAGTCACATTAATCAATTCAAAAAAAGTCATTTACAAATTCATTGTTTCTAAATAATAGGCTTTCAATAGTGCATCCGTCATTTCTAATAAATCCCCAGACAATACTTTATCCATATTATATAAAGTCAAATTAATACGATGATCCGTAATGCGATTTTGTGGAAAATTATAAGTTCTAATTTTTTGAGATCGATCTCCAGTTCCCACTTGAAGTTTTCGGGTTTCTGCATATTCTTTAGTTTGCAACTCTATTTTTTTTTCATATAACTTTGTACGCAATAATTGCATCGCTTTCTCTTTATTCTGAAATTGAGACCGCTCATCTTGACAAGCAACAACAAGACCAGTAGGTAAATGTGTAATCCGAATAGCAGAGTCTGTTTTATTAACATGCTGACCACCCGCGCCACTAGCACGAAAAGTATCAACGCGTAACTCTTTCATATCAATATTAATATCAACATCTTTTGCTTCTGGCATAATCGCAACTGTCACCGCTGATGTATGAATACGTCCAGACGACTCAGTATCAGGAACACGTTGCACACGATGAGTGCCACTTTCAAATTTTAATCGTTTATAAACATCAGATCCAGAAATAAGAATACTAATTTCTTTAATCCCGCCAAGTTGAGTAACATTTTCAGACATCATTTCTACTTTCCATCCTTGATGTTCAGAAAATTTAATGTACATTCGATAAAGATCAGCCGCAAAAAGAGCCGCTTCATCACCACCCGTCCCAGATCGAATTTCAATAATCGCATTTCTATGATCATCAGGGTCTGAGGGAATTAAAAATAAATGAAGCTTTTCTTCTAACTTTTCTTTTTGTTCAGAAAGTATCTTAATTTCTTCTTCAGCAACTTCTTTTAAGTCAGGGTCTCCTAATAACTCTTTTGAATCTGCTAACTCTTGAATCGTTTTTAGATAAGCGTGATAAGTCTCAACAATGCTTTTTAATTTCATATGTTCTCGAACAAGATTTTGATATTTATCTTGATCAGCAATAATTTCTGGATCAGACATACGGCGTTCTACATCTTGGAATTTAAATTCAATGTCTTTAAGTTGATCAATCATCAGGAGTTTCCTTACAGGGCTTACTACTTAACCATCACTACAAGGAATATTTAAAAAATCATTAATACGACTAAAAACACTTATTTGTCTTTTTTCAGTGTTGCTTTAGTATTCGCTTTTTCATATTTTTTACGAAATTTTTCAACGCGTCCTTCAACATCAACAATTCTATCTTCACCTGTAAAAAAAGGATGACATTTTGAACAAATATCTACATGAACTGACTCTAATGTAGAACCTGAGTCAAACTCTGCGCCACAAGCACACGTCATGATTATTTTATGATATTTAATATCTTTTTTTTCAATATTTTTTATCTTAGATTTTGCCATTATAATTCACCTAAACTTATTTATTTTATTACTATTTAATTAGAACTTATACTCTACTTAAAATTTTACTCCGCTTCCTATCTCTAATACACATTATTATTTTTAACAAAGACAGAATAAAAAATTATACGTTAAATTACGAAAGAATGTCAATATTACGATTACGCTAAATAGCGTATATACCTTGAATCAATATGTCCACCAAAATTGTTCAACATTGTGCTATGTTATAAATGTGGTAAAATATGTGATATATAAGTAGTAATATCAATTAAACAACTTAAAAATAATAATGCTATCAACGTTATTATTTTAATTAATTTAATCAAACTGCTTTATTTTTAAGGAGGTTTACAGTGATTGGATTTTCAGTGGAAGTAGAAGAAAAAAACAATTACCCTATTGTTCATATTAAAGGAGAAATTGATGTTTACACTTGCCCTGCCTTACAAGAAAAACTGAACGAAATAATTAACCGAGGAGAATTGCAGGTAGTATTAGACTTAGAAGACCTACAGTACATTGATAGTACTGGCTTAGGGACAATTGCTAATACGGCACAAAATATTCAAGACCAAAATGGAGAAGTTCATGTGATTTGTAATAAACCACAAATTAAAAAGATTTTTGAATTTTCAGGCTTAGAAGAAAAAAATATTACACTGTATGACACAAAGTCTGAACTTGTAAAAAAATTAGGATAAAATATGAATAACACAACGCCATTATCCATGGATATGATTTTTGATGCAAAATCTGAATTTGTTGGCATTGTGCGACTAGCAGTTTCAGGTGTTGCAAGTCGAATGAGTTTTAGTATTGAAGAAATTGAAGACATTAAAATTGCAGTTTCAGAAGCATGTACGAATGCAATTCACCATGCCTACAAAACCATAGAAAATGCCAAAGTAACAATTAATATTTTAATTTATTCTGATCAATTAGAGATTGTCGTTAAAGATGAAGGGGTTGGTTTTGACACATCAATTATTGGAACGCCTAAACAACAACAACAATCAGAATCAAATATGAGCTTAGGGTTAGGTCTCACTTTTGTTGAAAGTTTAATGGATAAAACAGAATTTAACTCTACAATTGGCAAAGGTTCTGTTATTCGGATGATTAAAAAAGTCCCCCAAATTTCTTAAAATCAATGCTAATTATTAAGGGACTGCTCCTGTTCCTAATTATTAAATTTAGCATACGATTCATATCACATTTTTTAGTTCGATCATTAAAATCAAGTTCAAATTCAAAAAATATTTCTTTTTGTGCCAAATGTGGATTTGAAACTCATCTCCCAATCTGTCCAAAATGCCAAAACCAAAACGCATAACAAACACTTTAGCACTCTATATTCATATTCCCTTTTGTCAACACATTTGTCCTTACTGCGGATTTTATAAAGTAAAAAATCAACCAGACCTAGAAAATTCATTAATTACAGCATT
Source organism: uncultured Candidatus Marinamargulisbacteria bacterium (assembly GCA_964002605.1). Taxonomy (GTDB): domain Bacteria; phylum Margulisbacteria; class Marinamargulisbacteria; family CAXFGY01; genus CAXFGY01. Next base: position 7,158 of record CAXFGY010000009.1, on the reverse strand, counting down.
AAAAAAAGAAATGAAATTTTACTGCTTAAAATTTCAACTCCCTCCTATTCATTCTATCTTTATCGGCGGCGGGACTCCCAGTTTATTATCACAAAAAGCCTTAGCACAACTATTTAAAGCAATGAACACACTGTTTTCCTTTACGCCTAATTGTGAAATTACAATTGAACTCAACCCTGAAAATGTATCTAATCAACAACTAACACATTACAAAAAATTAGGCATTAACAGATTAAGCATTGGAATTCAAAGCTTCAATACACAAGATCTAAAGTTTTTAGGTAGACATCATTCTGTTGAAACCAATATCAATGCATTAACAACAATCACACAACATGATAACTGGAATTATAATATTGACTTAATTACAGGGCTCCCTAATTTAAACTTAACTCAATTAGCATATTCATTAGATCAAACTATTTTATTCAATCCAACTCATATTTCAACCTATACCCTATCAATTGAACCCCAAACACTATTTGAAAAACAACAAATACTCCCATTAGACCAATCAATAGAAGTAACCCATTATGATTATATTGCAAACAAATTAAAAGCTCAAAATTACATCCATTATGAAATATCTGCATTTGCAAAAAAAAACCATGAATCATGTCATAACTATACCTATTGGCGTTACTTACCATTTATTGGATTAGGTCCCAGTGCAAACTCTTTTTTTGATCAACGACGATATAGCAATATTTCCTCAGTAACAGAATATATAAAAAAACCGACCCCTGAACTCCCAAACCCTATTGATATTAAAGTTCAAATCCAAGAGTTTTTAATTGCTAATTTACGCTTACAATCTGGTTTCAAGCTTTCAACATTTTATCAACGTTTTAAATTAGATTTTACAGTATATTTTTCAACACAATTAACACAATTAATAAATTCTGAATTAATAATTATTAATAATGATACGTGTAAAACAACAACAAAAGGTCGTTTACTATTAAACGAAGTATTATTAATATTAATCTAATATTAATATACAAAAAAATATGTTATAATATATTTTTTATGTTAACAAAAAAAATACACTATCCTTCAATAAATAAAACACCCTTTCTTAAATTAGGAGAACATTTAAATCGTATTAAAGCAATAAAGCATTCAGATCTATTTACATATGGGGTGGATCAACGCATAAAAACAAATCAAAAAATAACTGCTCAAAAAACATCTCTACTATTAACGCAAATTTTTAACTTTATGTCACTCCTTAGTAAAATAAGGCTATTGAAACCATTAATTTTTATATTTAAAAAAAAACAATCTCAAAAAAATGGTGTTTGGGCACATATAGATAGTGGTCTACTAATACCCTCCTACTCAACGAATGACTTTCAAAATATTATCCTGTTTAACCCCCTCACATTTAACAATCATACCTATGAAGTTCATTTACAAGAAGTGGGTTATTGGACAAACAGTCATTATATCCCTCCAAAATAAAATGAATTTAAATACCACAAAAGATTATTTGTAATTATTTCATAATATTTTAATGACTAAAAAGTTATTTAATACAATGAAGCGCTAAAGCCTTCCAAAATAAAGAACTATAAAAAGGAAAATGCCCTGCATCTGAAACCCTTATTAGGGAACTTTTTGAAGTGTCCGCTAACTGTTGGACGCTATTAAAAGACGCAATAGCATCTGTTTGTCCTTGAATAAATGTAATTGAATACGGCTTTAGCAAAGATTCATTAATAAATAACATTCCTAAATGATCTAAGGTTTTCAATAAATGAGCTTCGGAAAAAAAAGAAATAACCTCATTAAACCCATATTTTAAAAATTCACAAAAATGACTTTCCGTCATAGCCGACTCATAAAAACGCTTCAAATACTGTTGATAATTATCTTGAATTTTACAACGAATAAAGTTTAACTTACGCGTCGCATAATGAGAACAAACACCTACTAAATAATAATGTAAAATTCGCTCTTTAAATTGCATCAGTAATGAAAGAGAACTAAATCCCCCATATGAAAAAGCAACAATAACAATATCATACTGATCATAGTCTTTTAAAAAAAGTGTTAATTTTGCTAATGTTCTCACATCTGTATACGACAACGAAACCGTAGGTCCCACATACGGACAACATGTTAATAAATGCGCCCCCAAACCCGCCCAACCCGGAATTAACACCAATAATGGTCCCGAGTTAGCTAAATTACGTGTTAATAAAACGTCGGGTACACGCAATAACATCATCAATCATTGTAACCGTATGAGCACGTGTTATTGAAAAGCGAATACAACAAGCTGAAGACGGAACAGTGGGAGGTAAAATAGGCAAAACATAAAATCCATTAGACTGTAATAAAGAAGAAAAAGCAATCGTGCCCTTCTCATCTTCAGTTAATATTGAAATAATATGCCCCTCTCCTGTAAAAGAAATTCCCAAACTATTTAAAGACATACGAAAGTAAGAAGCAAGTTCCAAAACATTATCCCTTTCTAATTGATTTTCCTTAATCCAATCTAATGCTAACCCATTCCAATAAATGACTGGACGAGGTAAAGCCGTCGAATAAATAAAAGACCGACATTGATTAATAATTTTGTCATAGATCCAATTATCGCACGCAAAAAACGCACCAAAACTTCCAAATGCCTTTCCAAATGTAGCAACAAAATAATCAATCTCTGGCAAGTATTGCTCACATAACCCCTTCCCTTCATCTCCATATAAACCAATACTATGCGCATCATCAACATAAAAAAAAGCATTAAAACTCTTTTTTAATTTAATCAATTGAGTCAAATCAGACTGAGTACCATCCATACTAAACATACTTTCTGTAACAATGACTACCCGCTGATATTGCTGACGATATCGATCTAACAACAACGCTAAATGCTTGAGATCATGATGACGATACCGATAAAACGTTGCCGGTGAGGCTAACGCACCATTAATTAAACTAGCATGACATTGCTTATCCATAAAGATAGCATCATTCTTTGTCAAAAGTGTCGATAAAATGCCCGAATTAAGTTGAAATCCAGAATTAAAAATAAGAACTCTATCTTTATTTAACCAATTCGCTAAATTTAACTCAAATTCTTGCATATAACAAGAATCGCCGGTTAATAAACGAGATCCCGTACTACCAAATTGATCAAATGACATATCATTAAACAAGTTAAGTAGTTGAGAATTTGTTGCCAATCCTAATGAATCATTAGATGAAAAATCAATAAAAGAGCCACTACCCGTCTTAATCAAACAGCCATCACGAGTTTGAATTGGCTTAAGATAACGCTGATAGGCCACAATAACAAATTTAAAAATTAATAAATTTATTTAAAACTTTTTAAAAAAGCCGGAATATCTGCAGCATCATCAACATTATCAGTAAACGATGAAACATCAGAAACGGATGAAACTTCAGTAACTGGTAATTCATCTGCAGACTTACCTGTCTGAACTTGAGAATTACTCAATGAAGAATGAAGGTCTCGATTGCTTCCCTTATTAACATCATTATCACTAGAAGAAGACAAAGAGTCCCCCGACCGAATATAACTATCATTAGGATTATAAGGATTCGTCAAAGAAAAATTTTCTTCATCTGATTGATCAGATATCGACGACAATGCAGAATTTTTATCCTGAGAAGAAACATTACTCGATTCAATATTATTGGGCTCTTTATGAAAGTTAGCTGTAATTGGAGTATAAGGTGAAGGTTCGATTTCCGGAGTACTAACATAAGGAGATTCAACATCTGGTGTAGCAGCAACTTCAAAACTATTAGAAACAGTATTCACTGATAATTCTGAAATAAGGTTATTAGCAGTTGAATCTACCTCACTATTAAAACCAGTTGCAATTACTGTAATGCGGATTTCATCTTTTAGAGATTCATCAATAACCGATCCAAATAATATATTAGCATTAGGCTCGACTGAATTATAAATAACATCAGCAGCTTCATGCACTTCATGTAAAGATAACGTATCACTACCAGTAATATTCAAAATTACCCCTGTTGCCCCTGTAATCGTTTCTTCAAGTAAAGGAGAAGAAATTGCTTGCTTTGCAGCGTCAACTGCACGGCTCTCTCCTGTCGCCTGACCAATCCCCATCATAGCAGATCCAGAATCTTTCATAATCGTCTTAACATCTGCAAAGTCTAAATTAATTAAACCAGGTATTGTAATAAGGTCTGCTATTCCTTGTACGCCTTGACGTAACACATCATCGGCAACCTTAAATGCATCCATCATACTAGTCATTTTTTCAATAACAGATAATATTTTATCATTTGGAATGACAATCATCGCATCGACATGCTCTCGCAACGCTTCAATCCCTTCCTCTGCCTGACGATTACGAACAGGCCCCTCAAAACGAAATGGCTTTGTCACTACCCCAATAGTTAATGCCCCTAAATCTTTTGCCGCACGTGCTATACTAGGCGATGCACCAGTCCCAGTACCCCCTCCCATACCCGCTGTGATAAAAACCATATCCGCACCTTCAAGCGCTGCCTCAATGTCTTCTTTATTTTCTTTAACGGATTGCTCTCCAATGGAGGGAATTGCGCCACCCCCCAACCCTTTTGTCAATTTAGTCCCAATCTGAACTTTATGATCTGCTAAAGACACACTAAGTGCCTGAATATCAGTATTAACCGCCCAAAACTCTACCCCTTTAACTCCGGAAGCAACCATACGATTAATCGCATTCCCACCGCCGCCGCCTACACCAATAACTTTAATATTTGCAAATTGCTTAAGGTTTTCTTGAGTCACATCTATCTCCAAATCTTTAGTTAAATTTTAAATACAAATGAGTCTATCATTATAGCATAATTTCAACTAATGACGAAATAGCTAGATTATAGTACGATTAAAATAATGCATCATTATCTAAAGCTAGTTCAAAAAATACTGACTCACGGCGAACCCAAATCAGACCGAACAGGAACAGGAACACGGTCAATATTTGGTGAACAACTACGATTTGATCTAAGAGAAGGCTTTCCTTTGCTAACAACAAAAAAAGTACTCTTTGATGCAGTCATTCATGAATTATTATGGTTTATTAAAGGGTCGACAAATATTAATGATGGATTACTCCCACATACAAAAATTTGGAATGACTGGGCAAATGAAACCGGCGAACTTGGTCCAATTTATGGGTATCAATGGCGCCAATGGCCTCAATTCAAACAAGATCAAAACGGACACTATCAAAAACAACACATTGATCAATTAAAAAATGCCATTTCTCTCATTAAAAGCAATCCTGATTCACGACGTATTATTGTATCCGCATGGAATGTATCCGATATCGACAAAATGGCGCTCCCCCCCTGCCATTCATTTTTTCAATTTTATGTTTGTAATCAATATTTAGATTTACAACTTTATCAACGATCTGCTGATATTGCTTTAGGCGTTCCCTTTAACATTGCAAGCTATGCGTTACTCCTCATGTTAGTGGCTCAAGAATGCCAACTTAAACCACGTTATTTTATTCATACTTTTGGAGATGCCCATATTTATGATAACCACATTGATGGTCTGCAAGAACAACTCACTCGCCAACCCAAACCCCTCCCAAAAATAAGTATCCCCCCCAAATCTATCTTTGATATTACTTTCGAAGATATCCAGCTCCATAATTACAACCCTGCACCATTTATTAAATTTGCAGTCGCCGTTTAAAAAGTTTATACCCAAAAATAGGACTGTCGCAAAATAAGGACTGTCGCGGAATAGCTTAAAAATAAGAAAATCAAAGTAATCAGGTTTAAAATTTCTTCTATAATAAGTGAATGAAAATTACATGAAGGAATCATATGGCATATCGGTGTGGATATGGGGTCTGGACTAATTGAGTCAGCAGCAGAAAAATATACTGCACCCAGTTAAGAAATAGGATAAAGTAAGGAAGAAAGTTCATCGAAGATTATAAAAGAAAAAATAGATTCAGCCCCGCTACAAATTTAGACTCAAAGCAGTTAAAAGTATTAGAACAAAAACATAAGGAATTAATGCAAGATAGAAAGAAAAAAAAATAATAGGTAATATAGCCTTTTAATAGACGATAAATTAACAGCTATCGGGTGATTAATGCCATTGATTGCAGCTAGTTCAGTCCTTGTATAACCTCTATAGCACGTCGTACAAAGTTTTCAGTACGTCTACTTGCTTCTCTCGCATGTCGTGTACGTTCTGAAGTTTCTGTACTTACTTCAGAAATTCTACTATGGTATGAAGCTTCTGAAGCTTCTGAATCTAATAGCTCCGAATCTGGTGCAAATAGCTTCGAATCTGGTGCACTTAATGAAGAAGATTGGTCTAAATCAAGCAAGCTATTTATATTTACTCCTTCTGTTTCTCCTGCTGCTTTTTTTCGTACTTGATTTCCCCTAACTACTGCTTGAATTTTGGTGACTGCTTCTTTTTTTGCTGCTTTTTCTGCTTCTGCTGCTGCTCGTCTTTAGCTTCCTCTATATACTGATTGAATTTTGGTGGCTGCTGCTATTAGGCTTGCTGCTACTCCTACTGGGATTATTGGTCCTAACATAATAATCTCCTTTTAAATTGGTTTGTTTTTATTCCTTATAATATACTTATCGATTTAAGTCACCCAAAAATTGCAACTAATTTAATAGCTATTATATTTCAAGCTTAAATTATATTGCGGTAGCTACCCTGAAGATGTTTAAAACCATTCAACCCCAAGATGGTAAAGAGTGAGCGGTTCTGTTTGCGTGGAAAGTACAATGTACTAAACTTGATGGGTTTAGATTTATTATTTCTATAGAATAATTAGGGTCTATTTCGCACCAGTTTGCGGACACATCATGAGCAATATCATTTGAGGTAAGAGCATCAACTAATCCTTTCAGAGTTGTTTTAATGTCAATGGTTGAATCCTTCACAATAATTTCTTCAAATTTCACCCAGGCAGGTTTTTTATTAAAAACAGTTTGATTAGCTTCTGCTTCTGCTGCTTTTGTTGCTATCTCACGTATTACATAATTACAACATTCACGTAATTGTGTATTGCTTATTTTTTTAAAAAATAAAATACGAGTAGAAAAAAAGTTTTCTGCTGCGTCTGCTGCTTCTGCTGCTTCTGTTGCTTCTGCTGCTTCTGCTGCTTCTGCTGCTTC
>CAXFGY010000008.1:0-19561 GCA_964002605.1 uncultured Candidatus Marinamargulisbacteria bacterium | reverse complement strand
CGAAATAGTAAAAAAATACTCACTACAATAACAAACCCGCCAATAGAGGGCACCCCTTGCTTATCTTGATGAGAAATAGGGGACAAATGATAGATAGGTTGATACCACTTTTTATAAATAGCAAAACGAATACTCGCATATAAAATAAGTAATGAAAAAATAAAAATAACAACCAACTTAAGGAGTATCAACATATGATTTTATCACATCCACACACGAATCAATTTGAATGACATCAGTCCCCTTAATTAATAACGTATCATTTAATTTTAACTCAGAAATTAACAAACTATACAACTTCTCTAATGATGAAAAATAATAAATTGGGACCTCTTGTACAGCAAGCAACTTAATTTTTGGGTCCAACGTAAATATTATGGATATTGAAGCATCAATTATTTCATTAATCAACCAAGAACAATCTTCATTAGAAGTATAATCTAACCCTGATAGCCTTTCTAATAATAATAATTTTCGACAAGAATATCGTTTCAAATAATGCAACGCATACACTAAACTATCACACATATCATTATATGTATCATCAATAATACAATATGGCCCAACGTTAATCGAAACTAAACGATGAAACGTAGGTGAGTAATGTTTCACCCCTTTACGAATCTGTGCATCTGAAATATTAAAATGCCGTGCAACAACATAACAAACATTTAAATTTTCATCTAATTTATTCGACCCAGAGTAAGGGTATAGTAAATATTTTTGTTGCAAAGCATATTGATACAAACGCGCATAAAAAGCAGCATTATAATTTATATAAACATGACGTAAAGCAGTTTCCCATTTTAAAGGAGCCTTAAACAACTGAGAATACAATGATAAAAAATCCGTTAAAGAATGATTATTTAAAAAATAACGGCTCCCCTCTGAAATAATAATGTGAGTAGGCCGCACATAACGAATCCATTTTGATAAAGATCCCTTATCATGACAATTCAATTCAATTAAAATAATATCTGTATTGGCATCTGCCTTCATTAAAGTTAAAGGAATATCAATATCGAGGACAAAATGATCACTTGTTTTAACAATATTAAGCGATTGAGACAATATCGAAAATAATAATTCTTTAATGGTAGACTTTCCCAAAGAACCAACAATCACAACAACAGAACTCGAAAGTTTTTTACGATATTTCCTAGCATAAGGCACTAAATCAACATTAAGTACTGTCGCTCCATGCTGGACGGCTTGATTAATTTGACTCGCAATATTAACATTTTCCTCAACAATCGGAATAAAATAGTCTCCTGGCTGCACATTTTTAGGGTCTATTGAAATAGATCTCATATTAAAATTTCTTAACCATTAATTTAACAACATCGCGGTCACTAAAAGGAATTTTGGAAGATCCAATATATTGGGTGGACTCATGACCTTTACCGGCAATAACCAAACCATCATTAACATTTAAACCGTTTATTGCCGTTTCAATCGCAACGTAGCGATCTAAAATACATCTAACATGTTTTTTATGAGGTTCCTTTACACCACTATACATTTCAGAAATAATAGCTTGAGGATCTTCAAAACGCGGATTATCTTGAGTAAAAATGACATGGTCCGCGTACTTTGCACTAATACGTCCTATTTTAGGCCGCTTTTGTTGATCACGATTACCTCCACAGCCAATAACAACCGTCAACTTTCCACTTAAAATCAACTTTGAGGCCGCTTTCAAAACACATTCTAATGCATCCGGAGTATGGGCATAATCTACAATAATTAATGGTGCACGAGAAAAAACCTCAAAGCGACCTGGAGGACAAGTTGCCGTCTTTAAAACAAAATCGATATCAGAAGATACAAAGCCAAGTAATAATAAAATTTGCTTAGCATATTTAAGGTTTTGTTGATTAAATTCACCATAAATATTAGCACAATCAACCAGTGAATCTAACGCAATCGATGTGTCTGTAACACAAAATTTATTTGGAGTATTAGCTAAAAAAGAGTGTTTAATAGCAAAGTATTCTTTAAACGATGAGTGGTAATCTAAATGATCATGGCTTACATTAGTCAAACATTTGACAGAAAAATTAATCCCTTCAATACGATTTTGAGCAATAGCATGAGAAGAGACTTCCATAACAAAATGTGTACCCCCTCTGATTAAATGCTGAGACATAGCAGCAAATGTTTCTGGTGATTCTGGAGTCGTTAAACGCGCATTTAAAGTGCCTTGCAACTGACTATTTCCGCCTAATTGATTAATTGCATGATGCACTAACCAAGTAACAGTTGTTTTTCCATTAGTTCCTGTAACACCAACGACTTTTAAAGCATGTGATGGGTAATTATAATAACGCGCTGCATATTGGCCTGCTTCAGTTCGAGAAAATCGGAAAATACGTGCTGCACCCCTTGTTAACGCATCTGAAATGTATTGTTCAGCCCCAGGATAACAAATAAATGTATCCCCTTTTTTAACATCTTTCGAAGATATCACTAACGCCATATTTAGAGTTTAATATGAATAAAAAATTAATTAAACCTACAAACTATATTTAATTAAAAAACATATTACACTATCAAATAAATAATGAATAAATTGAAAGGCCCTAAAAAACTATGCTACAATTATATTTGTTTTTACATTATATTTTTAAATTTTAAGCAAATAAAATAAATGAGTAATAAAGATTGGAATCAAAAATAGACCCCCTTATTATTGAATACAATAAAACAAAACAAGAAGAATTAAAAACCGAAATTCTTAAAAACTACCAACATCTTGCAAAGTATATTGCCAAAAAGTTTGCCTATAACCGAAATGACATAGAAGAATTAATACAAATTGCCAATATTGCAATTTTAAAAGCAATTGACCGTTTTGACATTGAAAGAAATATTAGTTTTAGTACATTTGTAACGCCAACAATTATTGGCGAAATTAAACATTATTTTCGTGATAATAGTCCTTTAGTCAAAATCCCTCGTAAACTTCAAGAATTAAATTCAAAAATTAAAACAGAAATTAAATCACTTCAAGCCAATGGTATTCGAATTACAACAAATTTACTTTCTGAGCGACTTCAAGTCAATACAGAAACATTATTAGAAGCCATGGAAGCAGAGTCAAGTGCAAAAGTAATATCATTAGATAACCCAACTTACAACAATGATTTTTTCTCATCACCTTCTAAAACAACTAGCCCTATTATAAATAACATTCCAACTCAACCACAAGAAGAAACCGCTTTAATCAAAGAAACCCTAAAACAAGCCTTACTCAAATTATCCCCGCGAAATCGTCGAGTATGCTACCTACGTTTCTATGGCGGATTATCACAAGAAGACATTGCAAACCGACTCCATTTATCGCAAATGCACATTTCCAGAATATTAACAAAATCAATAAAACAACTACGTCACAAAATCAAATTGTAGTACACTAGTATCATGATACTAAAACAAAATGATATTAAACGTTACATTTTACATCGTCATGAAAACCTATTATTAGACACCATTGAAGATGAATCATTAAATCTAACCATTAATGAAAAAGACAATTTAAATCGTTCCTTTTTTTTAACTCATTATGACAATAGCCCAAAAATTGCATCAACCATAGCAATGGAAATACTGGCGTTACTTAGCATTGTCAATAGTGGCAAAACACCTACTGGAAAGATGGTGGTTTTTGCAGGAATTCTAAACTTTAAACTAAACGCTCCGCTACCATTAAATCAACTCATTCAAGGAAGCTCGATAAAAGTAAGTGATAAAGCAGGGTTTATCAAATATCGAGGAACATTAACCTGCAAAGACACACTACTCGCACAAGGCGAAATGCTAGCAGTGATTACAGAAGAATCAACAACAAACGATATCCCTAAAACACTCGAATCAATTCCCGAAATAAGCACAGGAAACCCCATCCAAAAAGATTCCTCTTATAAAAACCCTTTTTTATATATAATTGACCATTACATTAGTGACTCAAAAACAACTTGTTTAACACAATATACTTTTCCAACCACACACCCTCTTATCAAAGGACATTTCCCACAAAACCCTATAATGATGGGCGTATTACAATGGTTAAGCATTGAAGATGCCTGTAGATACTATGCAAAACGCCATTACCAAAACAAAAACGTAACGCTAACAGGAAATGCAGTATTATTTAAATCAGATTCAAGCTTAGTGGCGGAAGTGAAACAATTTGAAGTCGATATTACGCAACGTCATACAACAGTTGCAATATTAGTAGGAACAAAACGAATCAGTTTTCGTCAATTAATACGTCCTAAAGATACAATCTATACCTATTTAACCGATATCACTGCTAAATGATTATACTAGGCCTAGACCCAGGTCTAGCAACAACAGGCTTCGGCATTATCAATACTAACGGTAATAAATTTTCATTAATAAAGTATGGCACATTAAACACACTTCCTAAATACAAACTCAGTCAACGAATTAATCAGCTTTACGAAAGTACTACGGCACTATTAAAGACACATCAACCCGATATAATCGCCATTGAATCATTATTTTTTAGCCGAAATACTAAAACTGCCTTAATTGTGGCACAAGCACGTGGAATATTACTCCTATCAGCAGAACAATATCTCAAACCTATTTTTGAATATACCCCTCCACAAATAAAATTAGGAATCTGTGGATATGGGAAAGCCACCAAACAACAAGTTCAGTATATGACCAAACAATTATTAAACTTAAACCAACCTCCCAAGCCAGATGATGCTGCAGACGCGCTAGGCGTTGCAATATGCCATGCGCATTCCGCCAAAATAAACGCATTATCAAAAAAATAAAATATAAAAATTCGATCGATTGCGATGTCACCAAAGGCATAAGATTTGCAATTTATCGCCTGAAGAAGTGGTACAACGCTACATAACGAAGGTGAAAATTGTGAAGATTAGGCATTTCGCGACAGCGCCTTTAAATAAATTTTAAGCATACATAACGTTTATAAAAACTTGTCACAAAACACAACTATCGTAATAATATAATTTATGAAAAAAAAAACATGGCTCATTGACATAGGGAACTCAACGATAGCATACTGTAAAAAAAGCAATGCAACACTTTCATCAACTAATTATTTGAAAACAAAACTATTCGACAAATCCAAAAAAAACTTTCCTTTTCACAAAAACGATACCCTCATTATTTCATCTGTTGTCCCTTCAATTAATTCCTACTTTAGTCAATATCCAAATGCTTATTTTCTAAGTCATAAATCAATCAAAGGCATCCACATCAATATAAAAAAACCTGAAGAATTAGGTGCTGACCGAATAGCTAATGCACTAGGTGCGTTTAAAAAATTTCAAGCCGCTTGTATTATTATCGATTCTGGAACTGCATTAACATTTTGCTATATAGACCACAAAGGAAATTATCAAGGAGGCACTATTTTACCTGGTTTAGGAATTGCAACCAAAGCACTACATAACTATACCGAAAAAATACCTCTTATTCCTATATGCCCACAAGAAAAAATATATGGTAAAACAACAGAAAATGCAGTCCAGAGTGGCATTTACCATGGCTATTACCACTTAATCCAAGGATTACTCTCTGAATATAAAAAAATAATCCCTAATAGCCTTATTATTGGAACAGGGGCTGGCCTGGAACTTTATAGCAACCAAATAAAACTAGATTACTATCTCCCCGCTTTAATTTTTACCGGACTCTCTTATTTTGAAGAATCCCTTTGAATTAAAACAAAATAACGATGTCTCAAAAAATAACTGTTATTATTGGCCCCACAGCAGCTGGAAAATCAGAGTTTGCAATTGATCTTGCAAAAAAAACAAATAGTGAAATTATTTCTGCAGACGCTTATCAAATTTATCGCGGACTAGATATCGGCACAGCAAAAGTACCTAAATCAAAACGCCAAAATATACCGCATCACCTTATCGATACAAAAGACGCGACAGAAAAGTATAATGTCACAATGTTCCTAAAAGAAACAACGACAATAATAAATCAATTAAAACAAAATAATAAAAGAATAATCATATGTGGAGGGACAGGGCTTTACATAAAATCATTCCTATATAATTATCAATTTCCAAAAAAATCCACTTTACTTAAGTACCAAGAAGATCATACCCTAACCCCCAAAGAGGAATGGGAAAAGTTAAATAAAATAGACAAAAAAACAGCTCAAAAAATACCTTATCAGAATGCTCGCCGTGTCAAAAGAGCGTTAGAAATATTTTACGAAACAGGTAGAAAGCCCTCCTCTGCCAAAAAAAAAACAAACCAAATACGATCAGACATTCAATTAATTGGTATATATTGCCCAAAACCACTTTTAATTCAACGCATTAACAATCGTATTGATAAAATGATTGATGATGGACTAATTGAAGAAGTTCAATCATTATTGGATCAAAACATTCCAAAAGATGCACAATCATTACAAGCCATTGGTTATAAAGAAATAGTGAAATATTTAACAAAAGAATACACAAAACAAACTGCAATTGAACAAATAAAAATTAAAACCCGTCAACTTGCAAAACGACAAATGACTTGGTTTAACTCATTTCCTAATGTAAAATGGATTAAATAAATATGACGATTAAAGAAGCGCTTAACATTGCAATCAATACAACTTATCCATTTGATCACCCTTTTAATATTAAGGAATTTATTTTAAAAATTTGTAAACAAAAACAAATAACAACGGGTACATTTGAATTCTCATTTGTAGATGAACAAACCATTACAAGCATTAATAAAAACCATCTCAAGCATAACAACCCCACTGACACAATTACATTTAACCTTGGTTCTATAAAAGAGCCAGATGCAGACATCTATATTTGTATTCCTATTGCTAAAAAAAATGCAATCACATTTAAAAATACCTTTAAGTCAGAGCTCAAACTATTAATTATACACACTATACTTCATACAATTGGATACACAGATACATCATTAAAAGAAAAAAAAGAAATGGAGCAAGAACAATCGCTTCTTTTAAAACAATTCACAACAAAAAACAATGAAACCTAACTCTGAATTTAAAAAAGTTAAACTGGCAATAAATGGTATCAATCATACTATTAAAACGCAATGTCATTTTAGATTTCATCTTTTTATAGCATTATTCGTAATAATCAATGGTATAATATTTAAAATATCTATTATTGAATGGTTGATGTTAGTAATAAGCATTTTTGGGGTATTAATTACAGAAATGATAAACACCTCGTTTGAAATATTAACTGACTTAGTTTCTCCTAATTACACGCCATTAGCTAAAGACTGCAAAGATGTCGCATCTGGGGCAGTCCTATTATCTGCATTACTTGCCGTAATAGTTGGGTGTATCATTTTTTATCCCAAAATCATTATCTATTGGAGCAAGCTCATTGGATAATACATTTGTAATTAAAAGCCTGCCATTTATTGGTTTTTTATTCTTTTCTGCCTTTTTTTCAAGTGCAGAAACAGCGTTCACCGCAATTAGTCGTGCCAAACTCAAAACACTTGTTGAACAAAAAGTTAAATCATCACAAAAATTGGAAAAACTACTTCAAACACCTCATAAGTTGTTAACAGCTATTTTAATTGGTAATAACATAGCAAACGTTGGCGCCTCTGCAATTGCCACAATGCTAATGATGGAACTATTAGCAAAAACATCTCTTAATACATTTGCAACATCACTGTCAATTGTAACCGGAATCATTACGCTTATTTTATTAATATTTGGTGAAATCACCCCCAAAACAATTGCCATTAAAAACCCATCAAAATTAGCGTTAATCATGACCCCTTTTTTATATTATTATTACATTTTAATGACGCCTATAATCAATTTATTTTCACTTCTTTCAATCATAATTTCAAAATTAATAGGCGTTGGTAATAAAGCCGTTGGACAGCTATTAACAGAAGAAGAAATTAAAGCTGTCATTAAATTAGGAGAAGAAGAAGGAATTTTGGAAACTCAAGAAAAAGAAATGTTACATGGTGTTCTAAAAATATCTGAAAAAGTAGTTAGAGAAATTATGACACCACGAATAGATGCAATATGTATTCCATCAAACACAACAATTAAAGAAGCTATTCAAGTTATTACAACAAAAGGACATTCACGAATTCCAATTTACGAAGATAGTATCGATAATATACAAAGTATTATTTATGCGAAAGATTTAATTAATATCCCAAAAGATGCACAAGACAAAACCGTCCAAAAATTTGGCCGAAAACCATTGTTTTGTCCTGAATCAAAATCAATTGAAACCTTACTACAGCAAATGAAAATTAATAAATTTCATATGGCAATTGTCGTTGATGAATATGGAAGCATGGCTGGCATCGTAACCTTTGAAGATATAATTGAAGAAATTGTTGGAGAAGTACAAGATGAACATGACATTGAAGAAAGAGAATTTACGCAAATCTCAACAACCCATTTTATAGTAGACGCCAAAATGAATATTAACGACTTAGCTGAAAAAATTGGATTAACTTTAAATGGAAATGATGATGACTATGATACTGCTGGTGGATTTGTCATTCACCAACTTGGTTCATTTCCTAAAAAAGGACAAGAACTAATCATCGAAAATTTTACAGTCAAAATTAAAGAGATTCGAAAAAGACGTATTATTACTATCGAGTTCATCAAAAACAAAAAAGAAAAAATAGGCGAAAAATAATTTCAAACAACATAATGAAACCCCTAGACCAACCCACGGTTAAAATCGATACTTTTACGCCAAACGGATATGGATTAGGCACACTTAATGGGCTTAAAGTGTTTGTTATCGGTAGCGTCCCCGGAGATGTTGTCACAATTAAAATCAAAAAAAAAAAAAAACGACATGCCATTGCAACAGTCACCAATTTTATTACTACTTCCCCACTACGAGAAACCACACCATGCACTCACTTTCCAGAATGTGGGGGGTGCCAAATTATTGATATTAACTACGATAAACAACTGACTTTAAAAGAAACCTTATTTAAAGATAATATCAAGCATACATTTCCAAACACCCCCCTCAACATACAACCCATTATTGCAAGTCAAAATAATCGTTATTATCGAAATAAAATGGAATTTGCATTTGGTTACAATATAAATAAAGAAATCATTTTAGGTCTAAAAAAACGTGGTCATTATGATACCATCATCGAAACAACCCAATGCCAACTCCAAGATAAACAAACGCATCAATTAATTCAATTTTTCAAACTATTTTTCCAAGCTCATCCCCTCACTGTTTGGGATTATCATACCAATACTGGCTGCCTATGCCACCTAATGGTTCGTCATAGTAAAACCAAAGACACATTTATGATTCAACTTAATGTTACAGAAAGTCATCCCCAAATATACCAAACATTAGTCAACAAAATTGCAAAAAAATTTCCTAACCTTGTAAGTATTTTTCTTAAAATGAAGACAACCCCTCCCATATTATTATATGGCAAACCAACTATCACTGAAAATATTGGAAAACTATCATTTAATATTTCACCTCAGTCCTTCTTCCAACCCAACTCCAAACAAGCCGAGACATTATATAACGAAGTCAAAAAAGCAAGCGCTTTAACAGGCACTGAAATTGTATATGACTTATACTGCGGAACAGGAACGATCGGTCTATATCTAGCCAACAAAGCAAAGCATATCTACGGCATTGAAGAAGTTCCTCAAGCAATCCAAAATGCCATCAAAAATGCAACAAAAAACAATATTACCAATGTTCATTTTTTAGTAGGCAGAGTAAAAAACAAATTAAAAGAAATTATTGAAGGAAAAAACAACAATATTCCAAAACCAGATTGTATCATCATTGACCCACCACGATCCGGAATTGTTCCAAAAGCCCTTAACCGAATCATTCAATTAAAACCTAAAAAAATAGTTTATGTATCATGCAACCCTGATACATTATTAAGAGACATACAAGAACTACTATCTGCAAACTATAAAATTACAAACATCCAGCCTATAGATATGTTTCCCAATACATTTCATTTAGAAGTCGTTACCACACTAATAATATCTCCAAATATATAGCGAATCCAATTGACACTTTAGACTATAAAAAGCATTCCCATGTTCATCTTATGGCTCTGTCGCGAAATGCCTAAGCTTTACAATTTTCCCCTTCGTTATGTAACGCTGTACCACTTCTTCAGGCAATAAATTGCAAATCTTATACCTTAGGAGACATCGCAATCAATCGACTTTTTCTGTTTTGCGAAAGTCCCCTTATAGCAAGCAAACAACACCTATTATACCGCTAATTAATGACTCATTGAAATCAAATCATTACTCAAAATTTAGATATATTTTCTATGCACTAATTTCTAATGAAATACTAAGCTATCTCACAAATAAGTTCTCTATCATTAACAACAGTAAATTAAAATAAGCAAAGCACTTGCCTAACTTATTGTTCAAAAAAGTCCCCGCTTATTTTATTTTTTATAAAATCGTTTCTTAGAATTAAAGCGTCTAGAGGTTCTTTTTTTTGAAAAACGCGACTTTTTAAACGGTTCTTTACTATAATGGTCCAAAGAATCTATCCGAATATCACGATAATGATCTTTAGAAAACGTGTTTTTAAATGTATGTTCTAATATAGCTGCTAGCGCATCTTCTGGTGATAACCGTGCAAGAATATCTTGAACTAAATCAGTATAAGTTGATTCAATCCCTTTATCAGTCGAGTGAGTCAATGTCTCAATAAGTTGTGTTTTTTTTGCAAGCAAAATATCCTTAACCTCAGGGGGAGAAATCTTCTGCAATATTTCAGAAAAATGACGTTGAATAGGTCTAAAAGTCCGACTTTCACTTTTAGCAACTAATGTATATGCTTTACCAGTTTCACCCCCACGACCCGTTCGCCCAATTCGATGAATATATGACTCTAAATCTTGAGGAGGTGAAAAATTAATAACATGAGTCAACTTTTCTATATCAATCCCACGTGCAACAACATCTGTAACCACAAGAATAGTACAATGCTTTTGTCTAAATTTAGACAATACTTTTTCACGAGCTGATTGAGTTAAGTCACCATGCAACGCATCCGCATTATATCCTTTATTAATCAGGGACATCGCAATATCATCAACTTGTCGTTTAGTATTACAAAAAATAAGACCATAAAAATAAGTTTCAAAATCAATAATACGAATCAATGCATCTTGTTTAGACTTTAAAGTAATAGTCATAAAATATTGCGTAATATGATCTGTTTTTTTTAAAGTAGGCGTTATTGAAATTTGCTTCGCATCAGTCATATAGTTTTTTGCTAATTTAATAATAGCATTAGGCATTGTGGCAGAAAATAACAAAGTTTGTTTATTAGCATTAGAAAACTTAAAAATAAACTCAAGATCCTCAATAAAACCAAACCGTAACATTTCATCCGCTTCATCAATAACAAGATACTGAATATCTTTAATATTTAAATGTCCTTTTTTTAACATATCAAGTACGCGTCCAGGTGTTCCAATAACAATATCAACCCCCTGTTTAAGTGCACGAATTTGAGGATCAAAAGATTGCCCTCCATAAATTGCCGTTAATTTTGTTTTAAATGGTCTTGATTGAATACTTAAGGCAGCGGAAATTTGAATCGCTAATTCTCGTGTAGGCGTTAAAATAAGCGTATTTACACTAGTATTATGAGTAGGAAGCTGAGCAATAATAGGAAGTCCAAACGCTGCTGTTTTACCTGTCCCCGTTTGAGCTTGAGCAATAAGATCTTGCTTCGAGTTTAGTATATGAGGAATAGTCTCTGATTGAATTGGAGTAGGGGTTTTAAAACCAATTGAATCGAGATAAGTATTAAATTCACAAGAAAGACCTAATGAACGAAATGTTGATGCTGTTTTATTAATAGTATTACCTTTATTATAATGGCGGGGACGAAGGGACTCGAACCCTCGACCTCTGGCGTGACAGGCCAGCGTTCTAACCAGCTGAACTACGCCCCCACAGTATGATATAAGTCTATCATTATAAAGACTATTATTATGTTTGTAAATTCATTCATAGACAAATCAATTTTTCATTGACATACCTCACACAATATTTTGCTTTCAAAACTCCCATAATAAGCGATTATACGATAGGATATATATTAATTAAAATAATATTTAAAAATAAAAAGTATTACTACAAACTTTTTAACAAAATAAGGAAAACAAATGAAATATTATTTCTGTCTTTTTTTTATTCTTTTATACGGAATAACCTCAGCCGAAACATTCCATAGTAAACTATATGATTTTAATATTTCAGTACCTACAGACTGGCAAACAGAAACCACAAAACATAATAAGTCCATAATAATTACCCATCCAGAATTAACTGCAACGATTAATATTACAGCCTACCGGCTAAAAAAAGCCGTAACAGCAAACGGATTACAAAAGTTTCGAATGGGAAAGCACTATGATGGTTGGATTTATTTATTATCCAGAAAAGGAAACAACCGTGAAATAAACCAAAGTAATGTTGATGATATTTATGTCTCTGTGTATGCAAAAGACATTTTTGATAAAAACATGATTTCTCATCAACTACTTGTAGGAGAATATTGTTTTGTAACAAAAAATTATAGCTATATTTTAAATGTTAAAACAATACAAAAACATTGGTCTATAGTAAAACCTATTTTTCAATCAATCTTAAACAGTTTTTGGATAGGCGATAAATCAAAAAAAGCAATCCAATCAAAAAAACATCTTACGGAGACTTTACCAATGTCATTTTATAACGTCCAAAACAATAACTTCATTAATGCATCTCCAAACATCCAAAAAATTTTAGAAGAAAAAGGAAAATGGAAATTTAACAAATCAAAAAAAGTTGCAATTTACCCCGTAATAGCAAATGATATCGTTGTAATCGCACAAGATAAACGTATTGTCGCAATATCACTATCTAATTTAAGTATTCAATGGGAATTTAAAAGTAACTATTTAATTAACACCCATTTAATTGCCCACAACCATTTGGTATCTTTAATAAGATATAACGACGGACCAGAATTAATTTCATTAGATTTATATACTGGAGAAATTGTAAACAAAAAAAAACTACAACCTCCTATATCTGCACCATTTTTACATGATAATATGATTTTTATAATAACAAATCATCATTTAATTTCATTAGATGCAATATCAAAAAAAATACTTTGGAAAAAACGACTCTCATTAAATCTCTTAGTACAGCCTGTAGTTAGTAACGAGAAATTAATATTAGTTAATCAGTCAGGAGAAATAATCGCAGTAAACCCAAAAACAGGAAAGCCCAGTTGGAGTTTCAAAAAAGCTAAATTAACTCAACAATCCTTAATTGCAACAGGTTATCATTTAATTTGGGTAGAGTTAGACTCATTAGGTAATAGTATCGTCAATGTACTTAACACAGAAAATGGTAAAATATTATGGAAATCAGATGCAATCAAAGGAACTGCAACAAATATACCAAGCGCCGACAACCAACAAATATACATCATAATGAAAAACCAAAATCACACATCAAAACTACATGCTTTAGATTTAAAAAATGGAAATTTAAATTGGACAATAACCACAGGTAAAATAACGAATTCTCATCGCCCTATAGTGCTATCAAATGCGATCATATTAATTTCTGATAATCAGTATTGGGTTATTGATAAAATAACAGGAACATTCTATAAATCAGCGAGTGAAAAAAAAGAACTAATAGACCATTTCTTCTATAAAAACTGGATATTAAAATGGCAAAAACAAAAAAATAATTACATATTTAGCGCCAGTAAGTAGCGTAATATTATTTTAAAAAAATTAAATAGTTGACGCAATAAAATATGATTTGTATGATTAAACTGTTGAGCTCTTCAATCAAATAAAGATTTAATCAATCTTAAAAGGAGGATAAATGGGTTTTTATTATAACCACGTTATATTAGTAGGTAGATTAACTAAAGATCCAGAATTAAAACATATTTCGGAGACCTTTAGTGTATTAACATTTCCACTAGCAGTAACACGTTCCCGCCGAAAATCACAAAAAGAAGATAAAGTAGACTTTATTCCTGTATCTATTCGCGGAAATTTTGCAGGTATTGGAAATCAACTCCTATCAAAAGGAGTTCCAGTACTAGTATGGGGTCAAATTGAAGTACGACGCTACGACAAAGAAAATGAGACCCGCTGGATAACTGAAATTATAGCAAATAATTTTCAAATTTTAGAGTCATTAAGCCAAAGTAAAAAGGAGGTGATGAAGGAGTTAGTATAGTAAAAATACATTAAATCATATTAAAACTACAATATGACTTAGACTAAAAGGGGAGTAGAAATTGAGGGATAACTACTCCCCAAAAAAATAAAAAAACTCTTTGTTAAAAACTAAACTTATAAATAAATTATAATAATTTCTACAACTAATAATTAACGTTGATCGTAATATTTTGTAAAGTCATCCGGATTTATGTTATCAATAAAATCTTTAAAGTTTCGAGTTTCTTCTTCATCTTGTTCAACATTAACCATTTTAGCTTTACTCATAACAGACTCAGAAACAAAAATTGACACCTTACTTCTAACAGATATTGCAATAGCGTCAGATGGACGAGCATCTATTTTAATTACTTTTTCATCATCATTCTGCTTAATTTCAATCGTAGCATAAAATGTATTTTCTACAATTTCATTAATAACAATTCGTATGACATTAGCATTTAAAGTTGTAATCACTTTAAATAACAAATCATGTGTCATAGGCCGCGGAGGTGTAAAATTTTGAAGCTCCATAGCAATTGCTGCTGCTTCAAACATACCAATCCAAATTGGTAAAAAATTTCGTTCTTCTAAGTCCTTCAATAAAACTATAGGAGACATATTTTTAGGATCAAATCCAAGCCCACCAAGTGTCATTTCTAACATTAGACTACTCCTTAGTTTTTACTAATTCTACTACTTTTTCAAAAACCTCTGGGTGAAAATAAGCTAAGTCTGCAAGCACTTTGCGATTTATTTTAATTTCCTTGTCATTACATCTTCCCATAAATTCTGAATATGATATTGAATAAGGTTGAAGTCCTGCATTAATTCTCACAATCCATAATGACCTAAAATCTCGTTTTTTACGTCTTCTATCTCGATAAGAGTTTGTTAAAGCATGTAAGACTGCCTGCTTTGCCGGTCTATACAACTTTGATAATGAACCTCTAAACCCTTTTGCTAATTTTAATATTTTTTTTCGCTTCTTTCTAGCTATATTACCACGTTTTACTCTTGCCATTCTATTTCACCTTATCTTATATTTTATTTTAATCCCGGTAACATTTTTTTTACTTTTTCCATATCAGCAGAAGAAACAACCACTGTTCCTGACAAACTATTTTTTCTACTGGACGATTTATGCTCTAACAAATGTCGTTTACCTTGCTTATACCGAAGTACTTTACCTGTCCCAGTTATTTTAAATCGTTTACTTGCTGCTTTTTTTGTTTTAATTTTATTTCTTTTCATCACTTACCTCTATTCATTGTTATTATGATTTAGGAGATATAATTACTATTAATGATCGTCCATTTACTACCGGTTCGTTTTCTGCATTTCCTAACATCTGAACATCTTCAATATATCGTTTTGCTAATTCATATCCTATATTTGAATGGACTATTTCTCGACCTCTAAAAAAAATAGTTAATTTTATTTTATATTTTTTCTTTAAAAATTTTACTCCCTGACTAAGTCTTACCTGATAATCATTTTCTGATATTTTAGGACTCATTTTTAACTCTTTTATTATTTGAGTTGTTTTTTTAACTTGTTTCAACTTCTTTTTTTGTTGATACATATACTGCCCATAATTTACTAATTTGCATATTGGAGGAACTACATTTTCTGATATTAATACAAGGTCTAAGCCTTTTTCAATAGATATTTTTCGTGCTTCTTGTATATTAATAATACCTATTTGATTACCTGTTTCTTCAACTAATCTAACTTTACTTGCTTTAATATGATCATTAATAATGTATTTTTTTTTCAATTTACCTCCTATAATATATCTTTATATGTATCTTCAATTATAAACAGATTACAAAGTCTAACATTGTAGCTATACTCTCGTCAAATAATCCTCTTTATTTTTTGAACATAATTTTATTGCTGCTTATTATTCTGTTTAAGATGAGTAATTAGATCATCAAATAGCAACTGCCCCAATTCACCCTTATCTCTACTACGTACCGACAATTGGTTTGTTTCAACCTCTTTATCCCCAATAATTATCATATATGGTACTTTTTGTTTAATCGCGGCTCTAATTTTATATCCTATTTTTTCATCACTACTATCAATTTCAACACGATAATCATACGCTTTCAAATCTGATAAAACTTTTTCTGCATAGCACATATGACTATCTTTAATTGGCAATAACACAATTTGAATGGGAGCAAGGAATAATGGGAATTTTCCAGCATAATGCTCTATTAATATACCAAAAAAGCGCTCTAACGAACCTAGTAACGCACGATGTATCATAACTGGCGTCGCTTTTTCTCCTTCTTTATTAATATAATGCATATTAAATTTTTCTGGCAAATTAAAATCAAACTGAATCGTTGAGCACTGCCACTCTCTACCAATCGCATCTTGAATTTTAATATCTATTTTTGGTCCATAAAAGGCCCCGCCACCTTCATCAACTTCATACTTTAGATTTAATTTATTTACAGTAGCAATTAATGCAGAAGTCGCTAACTCCCATTGAAAATCATTTCCAACTGACTTTTCTTTAGGTCGTGTTGAAATAAATAATTTAAATGTATTAAATCCAAACAATCCTAGTATTTCTATACAAAATGTTAATACATCTGTAATTTCATCTTCAACTTGATCAGGCGTACAAATAATATGTGCATCATCTTGAGTAAATCCACGAACTCTCATTAAACCATGTAAAACCCCTGACCGCTCATAACGATATACTGTGCCCAACTCTGCATACTTAATAGGAAGTTGCCGATATGATCTCATTTTAGATTGATAAGTTAAAATATGAAACGGACAATTCATCGGTTTAGTATAATAATCTTGATCATCAATAGAAATCGGAGAAAACATATACTCTTTATAATTTTCTAAATGACCACTTAATTGCCATAGTTCATGCTTACCAATATGAGGAGAGTATAAAATCTCATACCCTCTTTCATAATGCTTACGATGCCATAAGGTTTCAACTATATAACGTATTTTAGCCCCACGAGGGTGCCATAGTATAAGCCCGCCACCAACATTCGAATTCACACTAAATAAATCTAATTCAACACCTAAAGTACGATGATCTCTTTTTTTAGCTTCTTCAAGCATAGTAAGATATCGTTGCAACTCTTCTTTAGAATCAAAAGCAGTCCCATAAATACGCTGCAACATTTTATTTTTTTCAGAGCCTTTCCAATACGCACCCGATACTTTTAATAATTTAAACGCCTTTATCTCTGATGTATTGGCAATATGAGGGCCGCGACATAAATCAGTAAATGGACCATTCTTATAGAATGAGTACATCGATAAATTTAAATCTTTTAATAATTCAAGCTTATATGGCTGATCCATTTTTTTTAATAAATCTTTAGCTTCCTTTTTAGGAAAATCAGTCTTAGCAAATAATTGCTTTTCTTTAATAATTTTTTTCATTATCTTTTCTAATTTGGGAAGATCATCATCAGAGAGTGATGTTTCTAATTCAAAATCATAATAAAAACCGTTTTCAATAGCAGGGCCTATTCCTAACTTAGCAGTTGGATAAAGTTGAAGAACAGCCTGAGCAAGTATATGAGCAGTACTATGACGAAGAGTTGATAGTTTTAATTCATCTGAAACAACATTTAATTGAGGCATATAGGATATCCTAATAGGATAGTATTTTCTATTTCTGAAACTAACATCTCACTCAAAATATCATTCATATCTGCCACTTGAAAATTATTCTTCCGAGCCAATAAATGCTCATTATAGTTTATATTCGGTGAATAAGGCTCCATTAAATAATTTGTAGTTATATTTAAAGAATATAATTTAAGCAATATAGTAACCCATTGATTGTTTTTTTTAAGCGAGTATAAATAATGTTGACACTTATTAATTTGATTAGGATTAACAATGATTTCACTAAATTTATCATTATCAAACAAATCAATTAGCACCTTATCAATTTTTTTATATAATGTTTTTGCAATTAGCAACCGAAGTCGTTTTAATGCAGTTTTCTTAGTCTTAGCCTTACCAATACAAAAAGGAAATAAAGGAGATTTTGCAATAAAATAGTCACCTTCTTGCTGTATGATAATTTCTAAAAATTGAGGAGTTTGTTTCATAAATTTTCCTTATCTATAATCTAACTCTATAAGAACTTTGAATAAGTAACTCCCAAAACAATCCTCATTCCGCCTTCCTCTAAGTCACTTTCAATATTGACTGCTGTTTTTGAAGCAATGTCTAATAAATGAGCATTTACTGTAAATGTTGAAGACACTTTATAATTTGCTCCTATATTAACAATATAAGTTTCTGTCAAATTATCCAAAACAGTTGACGGACTAAGATCTGCTAACACCTCTAATTTATCACTCACAATATAATTGATACCGGCCATAAAAACAGGCGTAATTTTTGTATTAAAAATAGCTTTAAATCCTAAATGCAACCCTAAGTCTTCTCTTAATTTCTTTGACGCAACCATATATAAATCAGTTTTTTGAGAAGAAGATATATTTTGCAATCCAATAGCGATAAACAGTGGAAGCTCAGACTCACTAGACATTAAGTAGTATTTAACATTAAGATACATCCCCTCTGTCGGAGTCTTTCCCCCAACAGCACCAATTTCCCAATTTTGAAATGTACCTAGATTTAATTTATAAACATACTCATAAGTACTATTATTTCCAGCAGGAAATAAATAGTTTCCTCCTACATTAAATTCTTTATATTTTAACGATTCAGCAGTCGGCATTACTATTAATCCTGTTGGCCCGCCCAAAGTTGAATTTGCATGAATATGAAAAGAAAATAAAACTAAAAAAATAATAACAAAGTGACTAATTTTTAAAATTATATCATCTTTAATGGTAAGCATCATTTAGTTACTGATTAAGTTTATCTAATACTAAGTCTGTCATGTCAATCCCACCATAAAAAACAACACGATTATCAACAACCACATCAACCCCAAGCTCCTTCGCAACATCTTTAGATATTCGTTTAATACTCGTTAATAAGTTTTGTTGAAACCCTGCTTCTAACTGCGCCATTTCTTGACGTTTAGGCAGCACAGCTTCTTCAATACCTGTAATTATCTCTTGTATTTCTTCATCTGTTTTTTCACTTTCTCTTGCTTTTGTTATTTTTTTCTGTTGCTTTGTCAAAAATTTCTCATACTCTTCTTGCTTTTGTTTCATATTTTCTTGAAAATCTTTTACCATTTTTGCACTTGTAAAAACAGATTCCATATTTACATAACCAAAAGTATCTCCCATTACAG
>CAXFGY010000007.1:0-20579 GCA_964002605.1 uncultured Candidatus Marinamargulisbacteria bacterium | reverse complement strand
AAAAGAGATCAAAAAGAAATATTAGAATACTTAGAATTAATTTACAGTGAGCTAACTGATGTTTATAATCTTACCGATACTGCTGGTAATACTGATGCTAATTGTTATACATCAACTGCTATAGAATTGGTGGATGAATTAAGAAATAATATTGAGGATAATCAAGGAGAAGGAAAAGTAAAGTTAGAAGTCACTCTGGATCATAACGAATTAGCACGCTTAGGTATTACAACTCAACAAGTAGCTCAAACGTTAAGAATGTCTTACGACGGGCTCATTGTAACGTCAATTAGAGAGTCGGGTGAAGATATTGATTATCGATTACAAGTAGATGATTCCTTCAAGAGAGACATAACTTCATTAAAAAAATTAAAAATCTTAAATCGTAATGGTAATTTAATTTCTTTGAGTGATGTCATAAAGACGAAAGAAACAACTGATGTGTTACAATATCGTCATTATGATTCCGACCGTTCTGTAACCGTATATGCTGATGTTGATAGCGATTCATTAGATACAGATTTAAATACATCATTGAAAGTTAATCGGGCATTGCTCCAAAAGTTTAAGCCGATAGTGGCAGGCTATCCGGGTATGAAACTAGAAATGGGAGGGGAAGAAAAAGATACGAAAGAAGCAATGAAAAGTTTAGTGATCGCCATGGGGTTAGCACTGATTGGTATTTATTTCGTGTTAGTTATTTTATTTGATTCTTTTTTACAGCCATTACTTGTGATGATTGCAATTCCATTTACTTTTTCCGGCATTGTTTTTACATTTTATTTTCACGATATTGCGTTTGGGTTTATGGCAATCTTAGGGTTAATTGGGTTAACAGGTATTGTAGTAAATGACTCTTTAATTTTAATTAGTATGATCAATAAAAAAGTAAAAGTTGAAGGAGCCTCAATCGCAGTCATAGCAGCTGCCTCAGAGTCCCGCTTAAGACCAATTATGCTAACGACGGTAACAACTGCTGCGGGCTTATTGCCAACCGCATATGGCTTTGGGGGAGATAATCCCTTTTTAGTCCCTATGATTATGGCAATTGCATGGGGTTTAATTTTTGCAACAGTCATTACATTATTGTTAGTACCAGCCCTATATTGGTTTCAATATAAATTAATTAATAAATTTAATTTTCAAAATAAAATAGAGTCTGATAATCAACTGCAGAACAATACTCAAATGAGTTGATAATTAAATTATTATTAGAGTTGTCACAAAATAGAAAAAATCGATCGATTGCGATTTCGCCAAAGGCATAAGATTTGCAATTTATCGTCTGAGGCGGTGTAGTAACAAAGCGACATAACGAAGGTGAAAATTATGTAGATTAGGCATTTCGGGACAAAGCCATAATTTACAGGAGTGATTTATTATTAGGGTCAGTCTCTTTTAATGATCTCCAATACGTATTAGGTAACATGCCGATAGCCATAATCAAACACTGGCTAAGCATGAATAAGACTAACCACATCACTGCACTATCCATGAAACCATAGGAATGTAAGCCAATTCCTAGCATATTCACACCAAACCAAGAAAAGCTTGTTACAATATTGCCAAAAACTGCCATAACCATAAAGCCTTTAGCTTGAATAAATCCACCGATTCGCGCGTGAAGCATAATCGCGAGCCAGATAATAATTAATAAAGCACCATTTTCTTTAGGGTCCCAACCCCAAAATCTGCCCCAAGACTGATCTGCCCAAATACCACCTAAAACTGTCCCGATAAAACTAAATAGTAAGCTAAAACACGCAACTCCAAAGACCATTGTGTAAAGTTGTTTCGAGAGTATGGGGGTTAACCGCTTAGTATAAAGACCTAAAATAATAAAGATAATAGCTAAAAAACCAGCTAAAAATGTACCGCTATAACCCATAGTGACAGTAATAACATGAGTAGATAACCAAAAATTAGAGTCTAATACGGCTTGCATCATGGCCATAGTATCTCCTTGAAAAGATAAGTGATGCGCAATAATTAATGTACTAAACCCGATTAATGTGGATACTAAAATTCCAATAGTATTCTTGAAACGTTTTTCTAAAAATAATGCTAAAACGATTGCAAACCAACCCACAAATACGGCTGAAGAATATAGGTTAGTAA
This sequence comes from uncultured Candidatus Marinamargulisbacteria bacterium, assembly GCA_964002605.1. Lineage (GTDB taxonomy): Bacteria > Margulisbacteria > Marinamargulisbacteria > CAXFGY01 > CAXFGY01. The sequence continues at coordinate 18,461 of CAXFGY010000007.1, read as the reverse complement.
CGGGAGGCCGACCTGAAATATAGAATCGTAATATAATGCCAATAGTATGTAGAAAAAAGGCGGCTTTAAAGCAATAGGCTGTTATTTGCTGTAAAAATATAGGAAAACGAATATAACTACAAAATAATAGCATCATTGCGACTAAATAAAGTAATAAGGCCAGAAAAAAAGGATTAGCAAGAATAAAATAATGTTCAGTAATCGATTTTCGAAAAATAGAAGATCCATAAATTGATAGGGTGTTGATATTCGTTAAAATTTGATTAAATTGATTATAATCTTGAGTGCGGTAGGCATCTAGTAGTTGGCAGAACGATATAATGAGCGGATGCGGTGGCATTTTGGTTTTAATTTGACTTAAAATATGGGGTCCCGTAATCTCCCATTTTGTAGTGTCATTTGGAAAATCAAGAGATGGGATAAACCGAATAATCGCTCGATCTTCACTGCTTTTATAACCTTGAAAGAGTTGAATAAATTGGAGCAATTGTTGGTTTTGTGTTGTTGATAATGATGTTGCATTATCAATTTCAGATAAAAAAGGTAAAACGGTTGGAATTAGATGGGTAAATCGTTTCAGGTCTTCGGTGTAAGAGGTTTGTGGTGGCGGTAGAAGACTCGCTTGAAGTCCTAAATAAAGATTAAGTTTATTTTGAAGCTGAATAATATCACGTTGAAAAGAGTTGCGTTTATGAGCATCAGTTTCTGTGGCGTAGTCAGCTTGACTAAAAATAGTGGCAATACGGTTGTGAATGTCATTAATACTAAAATATTTACCTTTTTTTTGAGGATGATTTATGAGCGCTTTAACTTGTGGGTGATCAATCAAAAATATAGGGGTATTATGGGCCGTTTCAGGATCGGTAAGAAGCGTTAAAAACCACTCTAAAGGAAGTTGCTTATTACCACTAGGTGTCTTAACATATTGTTTTTCACTGATGATCATCATAATTGATGTCACAGCAGAATTAAGTGGTTTAATACGACCGTCATGTAAAACAGGTAATGCGCCTAATTGTTTAAGATTAAATGGCGTAGTAGGGAGTTTAGGTAACCGGGTTAAACAGATGATAAGGATTAATATAAAAACAAGCATTGCATAGCGTTTAATCATGATGTCTTTCCTTTAAATCGAGAAAAAGAAATAAGAAATTGTAAAAACAAGCCCAGCGCAATAATCAAAGAGGAAAAATAGGGAAATAACCAGACTGGGTTCTCAACAACCTGAAGGACAGATAATTGATTTTTTTCACCAAAACTAGCTTGAAAGTAGGTATTACCAGCATATCTTAGGGGGTGGTTCATATAAATTAATACATCACGATTTTCATTAGTTTTAGGGTGATCAATCGTCACTAAACTTGAAAAGTTTTTAGGAACGGTTGTACCTGGATAAACATCATGACTAAAGTCTTGTAATGTAATCGTATAAGGCGTATAAATTCGTTGGTCACGTAATTTAATATAGATAGACTTTTCTTGTACTGACACAATTTGATCCGCATCAATACCCTGAGTAACCACCCAATTGCCTAAGAGCGTATTATTTGTTGAATAAATGGAAATGATCATACTAATGGTATTATTCCCTTCGGTTTTATTATTAAGGGGGATAGGAATTACATTAAAGTGTTTTCCAAATCCATTTAGTTGACTATTAGGGATGATACTGCGTTTAATGGCACTATTGAGGTAAAATGATTTGATGTGAATATCCAAATAGCCTGGAATTTGCAAATGAGCACCAGGTTTTAATAAGTGATAGGGAAAAACCCACTCTGTTGCTAAATTATTTTCTTGCGGAAGGCGTATCAGCAATTCAGGTTGATTACGATTAATACTGTAATTCTTTGTTTCACCTTCACGTAAGATAAGTTGACTTTCTTGAGCAAGTTTTCCCGTTAAAAAGCTACCGAGTAACAAAGCAATTAATCCTAAATGGATGAGAATAAGACCTGCATTTTTAAGTTTCCATTTAATTCGTGTAATTAAGGTCGTCATTAAACCAATGGTTAATAGAGCGCCCCAAACAACACCGCCAAAAAAAATAGGAATTTTAATCCCATTACTAAAAGTATGAAAGATAACCAAAGACTGGAAATATTTTTTTTGGGTATAAAAGATACCTAAATCAATTTGAACAAATGTGCCCCAGAGAACAATAATAAACAAACCCAGTAAGCCAATTAAAGCTAATTTTAATGATGATAATTCAATTAATATTTTCTTCATTGTTTTTTCTCAGGAATCATAGATTTTTCGGGAGAAAGTGTAGGATATTTAGCTAATTTGACTAAGTCTTTATCGCCATGAAATTTGAAAAAGTAATGATGGGTTTTAAATGGAAAAATACGGACCTTAATAGCTGTAGTAGGGTGATCGCTAATAATAATATCATAGGCTTTACCTAGGGGTGTTATTATTGGTTTGGGGGTATAGTTTACTAGGGCAGCTAATTTGAGTTGATTTCGCCACCGGTTAACATTAGCAAGAATATCAATTTGGGTCGTTTCGAGTTGAGAAATAGAAAATTCCGCAGTTAGTGTATTCCGATAGAGAAAATAGCGGTCTAATTGCATGCTATTAGGGGTTAATTTGATCCAAGTGGATGAAATAGTGACAATAAATGGTAACTGATCAGAATGAACAATAATGGGAGTGAGGTCCCGTTTTTGAGGAGCGACAGTAATAGGACGTGGTGACGATTGAATAAAAACGGGGTTTAGGCAATAGGCTAGAATCAATAAAGTAATTAGTCTCATAACTAAGATTATCCCTTAGAGTAGCAATAGGGTCAAATTATTCAAATTAAAAAAAGAGTTGTTTTGTCACAGGTATAAATTAAGGTACAATTAAATGTAGGTAAATGACAGATCAAATAATTGAAAAAAACGTATTTAATCAAGTCGGACGAACAAATCAAGGTATTTTTGGTTTACCTCATAGTCTTGAAAGCGCAGAAGTGGTGGTTGTGCCAGTTCCTTGGGATGTAACAACAAGTGGTAATGAAGGTACCGCACAAGGACCCGCTGCTATTGTTCATACATCTCCTCAACTAGATTTATACCACCCTAAATTTTATGATGTTTGCCAGGCGGGTATTGCGATGGCGCCAATAGACGAGAAAATTATCCAGTTAAATAAAACAGCCAGAAAATCAGCTAAGACTGTAATCAAAGCGCAGGAGCTTGGAGAAGACAGTTCTCCAGCAATAGAGACACATATTGCAGCAGTAAACCAAGCCAGTCAAACGCTTAATGAAATGCTTTATAATGACATTAAACATTGGGTGGCGCAAGATAAGTTGGTCATTGCGTTAGGGGGTGAGCATAGTATTTCATGGCCCTATATTCATTTTATAGCAGAACGGTGTGACCAATTTGGGGTATTACAAATTGATGCGCATATGGATTTGAGAGCGGCATATTGTGATTTTGACTATTCCCATGCGTCAGTCATGAACCATGTGAGTCAGTTGCCGACGGTATCACGCTTAGTACAAGTAGGCGTACGGGATTATTGTGAGCAAGAAGTGACTATATCAAGGCAACATAAAGGAAAAGTAAAGACCTTTTTTGAGCGAGATATCAATGACTATTTATTTACAGGAAAGACATGGGAATTTGTTTGTAAAAAGATTATTAATGCGTTACCAGAGCGGGTGTATATTAGTATTGATATAGATGGGTTGCTACCGGCTGTGTGTCCGCATACGGGTACACCGGTTCCAGGAGGGTTATCCTATCAGCAGGTCAGTTATTTATTAGAAAAATTAGCGTTATCAAATAAAAAGATTATTGGGTGTGATTTAGTAGAAGTCGGCAATCATCCATGGGATGCAAATGTAGGGGCAAGGTTATTGTACCAGTTGTGTGGTTGGTTTTGGGTTTCAGCAGGGTCATAATAACCAAAAGCCCTATACACGATAGTGTATAGGGCTTTTGCATTAACTTATTAAAATTAATTTAATAGATAAGTAATGTATCTTGTAACAATTTTTCTAATTCTTTTTGAGGATATTTGGAGTCGCTACACATAATAACTTCATAAATAATTGAATTTACATCTAGAAAGTAAGAATACTCACTACCGGTACAATTAAAATTAACTTTATCCCCCATTGACCTAAAATGACGCAACCAATTACTCTGCAAAGAAATCACATTAAAATGTATGGATTCTTTACTATTTATTGTTATGGGAGGGCTTATTTGGAAATTATCATTTGTAATACCGGAAAATTCATTTACAACGTAATTTTTTAAATCTCCATTTTAATCTGTAGTTAATTTTTCATTCTTTCCTAAACTTCTTATAATTAAAGCTGAAGAAAATGTAATGGTTAGAGTGAAACTATTTAGACTACCATTATATGCATATACATTATTTGTGAATACATCGGAATTAAATTCATCAAATATTTCTTCCCATTTGTAAGTATCAATAATTTCAATAGATTTTCCATTATTCCGATCATTCTTGTTGGTATTTAGTACATCTATAGTAAAGTATTCTTTATAGCTATTCATACTATTATCATTTTTTGAATAAACGTTTAAATCAATTAAATAATTAGTTCTATCTTCAAAACTAAGCGCTTTAGTTGTTTGTAAATACATTTCTCCTGATTTATCAACAATTTCAAAATTGCTATCATTTGTTTCTATTCTATAATTTTCAATCTGTAGCGGAGAGCCATCCTTAGATAGACTGATTTGAGCCACTATTTCATTGGTAATGTCTTCATTAACAGCACTACGATCCAATGATATTGAGTCAGGCATTTCCATTTCATTACTACCTGAGTCATTAAGTAATCCACACCCTGTGAATAACATAAATACACATATTAAACATAATCCCAAAATTTGATTTTTAATTTTCATTTTTTTCTCCTTTTAATAAATATTTTTGTTTCGACAATTTAATTGATTATAATTTTTAATTTTTATTCTCCTTTACTAGATTATCGATTTTTTTATCGAAAAGTTGCAGTTAAATATATTGATTTTTTCTGTTGTGTTATAAATAGATTAATTTTATGAAATAAAATACATATTACTAAACAAAAGGAAAATTATGTTTAAATACAACCACAAGATGAGCACATGAGTTAAAATAAAAAACTTAATGTATGACTTGAAATAATAGCATTATCAAAGAAATAAATGGGTTGAATGATGATTTATAGAAAAGTTACTCACTAATTTTATGAAAATAAAATAAGCACGATTCCCTTATAAAGAAAGTTAGGACTCAGGTTCAATCGTCCAAGCGCGAGGGTGGGGTTTAAACCCAATATGAGGGTAATAATCATTGGCATTTGGAGCTGATAACAACACCACTTTAGTATGACCACCGCTTTCAGTTTGCGCCATAGAGATCATTTTTTTACCAATACCTTGTTTTTGGTAGTCTGTCACTACTGCTAAATCCGCAATATAAGTAATGTAACTAAAGTCTGTCATACAACGACATATTCCAACTGCGGTATCATTATCCCAAGCGGTAATAATTAAATTAGCATGTTCTAACATTAAAATAAGACGATGGTCATCATGAATTGGACGTTTTTGTCCTAATTTAGAGTCATTATATATGGCTTTTACATCATCAAGCTGTAAATTGATATTTTTTTTATAAACAATATTATTATTAGTCATAGAGAAGAGTAGGTTAAAACGAAAACGTTATTTTGGCAATGTTCACCCAATTAGGTTATTATTAAAAATATGAAAGTTGCGATTATTGGCGCAGGTGCAATTGGCTGTTTTTATGGCTATCAGTTGATGAAAGCAAATGTAGAAGTTTATATTCAAACCCAATTCAAATACAAAGATCCCTTAAAAAATGGAATCACAATCCACTCGCCTTGGGGGTCAGGTCAATTTATTCCAACTCGCATTGCAAAAAAACCAGATGAATGGTCAGAAGAAGTTCAGTTTGACTATGTTTTCGTTACAACTAAGGTTTACCCAAGTATTGACTTTGTGAGTTTACTAACACCAGTTATCACAGATAATACAACAATTGTTTTAATTCAAAATGGTTTGGGTATTGAAGAAAAAATTGCCAGTCATTTTAAAAATAATCCGATTATTAGTGGGTTAGCGTTTATTTGTGTTACACGTAATAAAAACGGCACTATTATGCATGAGGATTATGGCCGATTGATTTTAGGTCGTTATCCTCATGGTAAATGTAAATCGCTTACTGAGATTGTAGAGCGTTTTAAAAGCGTTAATGTTCCATGCCAAATAACAGATACGATTGTAGCGGCACGTTGGAAAAAGTTGATTTGGAATGCAGCGTTTAATCCATTATCGGTAATTAGTGGAGGATTAACCACACAAAAGTTACTTTTAGATTCATACTGGAACGATAAAATAAGGGCAATTATGACAGAAGTTTGGAAGGTTGCTTCAACTATTGGTATTCAGTTAGATTATTCATTAATTACCCAAAATATTAGCGATACAGAAAAAATGACACCTTATAAAACGAGTATGTTAATTGATTATGAAATGGGTAGGCCATTAGAAACTGAGACCATTTTAGGTGATTTTATTAAGATTGCTAAACTCAATAAAGTAAACGTGCCAGAATCAGAATGGGCATATAATAAATTAACTAATTTAATTTCCTAACTGACTAATATAGTTATAATTTTCTTGGCTAATCGGTTGAATAGATAAACGTGCGCCACGTTTAATAACCATCATATCTTGCAGGTGAGGGTCTTGTTTAATCAAATCTAAACTAATGAAGGTATTAAATTTTCTTATAAATTTCACGTCTACCATCATCCAAATAGGCTTATCAGGAGTAGATTTCGGATCAAAATAATCAGAATCGGGATTCCAAGCAAAATGATCTGGGTAGGCCAGGCGAGAGACTTCCGCTAAACCTGCAACTCCTGGTGGCTTGGCATTGGAGTGATAAAATAAAACTTTGTCTCCAATACTCATTTCATCTTTCATAAAATTACGGGCCTGATAGTTCCGAATACCTTCCCATTGTGTCGTTTTATCTTTTAATAGATCATCAATGGAGTAGGTATTCGGTTCTGACTTCATTAACCAGTATTTCATTTTATTGTGACTTAAAGATTAAATAACAATAAACTTATACTTTGGGACCTGCATTTTTTACAGCATTTCCTACAGGTGTATTTTCAAATCGTTTAAAATTTTCTCTAAATTCATTGGCTAATTTTTGCGCAGTGATATCATAAGCCGTTTTATCTGACCAAGACTCACGGGGTTGTAGAATAGAATTATCTTCTAACCCTCTAATTGAAGTTGGAATCTGAAACTTAAACATTGCTGAAACTTCAAATTTTTCTAATTCAATTGAGCCATCTAAGATTGCATCTATAATTGCACGAGTATTTTTAATACTAATACGAGACCCAGCACCATAAGGGCCACCACACCAGCCTGTATTAACTAAATATGCTTTAGCATGATGTTTTTCAATTTTATCTCCTAATATTTCAGCATATTGTGTTGGGTGGACCGTTAGAAAAGGACCTCCAAAACAGGCTGAAAATGTTGAAGTGGGTTCTGTAACACCCAATTCAGTACCTGCTACTTTGGCAGTATAACCACTTAAATATTGGTACATGGCTTCTTCTTTGGTTAACTTAGCTACTGGAGGTAACACACCATAGGCATCACAGGTTAAAAAGATGATGGTATTTGCATGACCGCCTTTGGAGAAAGGTCTCACAATTTGATTAATATGATCAATCGGATAAGAGACGCGTGTATTTTCAGTTTTACTTCCATCTGAAAAATCGATTTGACCGTTATCATCAAGGACAACGTTTTCTAATAGGGCATTGCGTTTAATCGCTTGGTAGATGTCAGGTTCTTTTTCCTTGGATAAATCGATGGTTTTGGCATAACACCCGCCTTCAAAATTAAAAATACCATCATCATCCCAGCCATGTTCATCGTCGCCAATAAGCGAGCGCTTAGGGTCTGCCGATAATGTCGTTTTTCCAGTACCGGATAAACCAAAAAATAATGCAACATCACCATTTGAACCTTGATTTGCTGAACAATGTAAAGCGCCGATCCCTTTCAGCGGTAAGTAATAGTTCATCATTGAAAAAATGCCTTTTTTCATTTCACCGCCATACCAAGTACCTCCGATAAGTTGCATTTTTTCTTTGATATTAAAGGCAATAAAAACTTCAGAACGCATATTATAGGACTGATAATCCGAACACGTGGCTTTACACGCATTTAGAATCGTAAAATCAGGGCTAAAATTAGCCAGTTCTTGTTCAGTGGGTCTAATAAACATATTTTTAAAAAAGTGGGCTTGCCACGCCACTTCAGTAACCAAACGGACACAAATGCGTGTATTTTCATTAGCGCCACAAAAGCCGTCTATTACAAAAAGTGGCTTATTGGAGAGCTGTTCTGTACAAATTGATTTCAAATGATTCCAAGCATTAGTCGATAAAGGCGTATTTGTAGAGCCTTGATCTTCCCACCATACTGTATTTTCTGTCACATCATCTTTCACAATATATTTATCTTTTGCAGATCGACCTGTAAATTTACCTGTATCAACTGCAACAGCCCCTAAATTGCTAACAACGCCCTGTTCATATCCGATTTGATTCGGGGCTGTTTCTAAGCCATATAGTTCATCATAGCTAGGATTATGAATAATAGTCGGATTATTTATAATTCCAATATTTTCAAGGGTTACTGGGGCTTTAGTTTTAGTCATCATTAAAAACTCCTCATTGTAAAAAATAATAAAATTTAGTTTGTTAAATTTAATGTTAATTTAACATGATTTTTGAATCATAAATAAATTAAATTATTTAACTGTATTACATACATATGCAGTATAACGTAACATTGATATTTCTAGAAGCTTTTATTAATAGTATGAGGAATATATTCGTTTACAAATTATGAGATTTAAATTGGCTTATATGGGACTGTCTCAAAATTGAAATACTATTTTTAAAATAGTAGTATTTATAGTAATGAGCTTGATCAAATTATTTCTAAAAAAACTTGAAGGTGACAATAGTTCTAAACGTGCATTAATAGAATTTAAGCATTTATATAATAATTATTTATTAAAACAATCTCATTTTTTAAATTGGGCCAATATTCGTCCAGTATCCACTGTAGACCATATAAAAGATCAAGGAGTGGCAACAGGCTGTCAACCTAAAGAAAAAGATAAAACAAACTTAGATCAATTAGCAATCATTAAATTAAATGGTGGTCTGGGAACTTCTATGGGCTGCGATGGACCTAAATCTTTAGTTGAAATTGATTCTTCTCATAACTTTTTAGATCAAATTATCACTGATTTGCAACAACTAAACGATGGATACAATACAAATGTCCCATTAATATTAATGAACAGCTTTCATACAGAAAAAAAAACATTTGAATATTTACATAAAAAATATAATCAAACAAAGTCATATCCGCATATAAAATTATTTAAGCAACATCGTTTTCCACGTATTGAATTAGATTCTGGATTACCATTTGAGTGTTCTGAATCCCCTGATGAAGAGTGGAGTCCAGCTGGGCATGGTAATATTTTTGCAGCCTTGCAAAGTTCAGGTATGCTTGAAGAATTATTATCAATTGGTAAAAAAATTGCGTTTATCTCAAATATTGATAATTTAGGTGCAAGTGTTGATCCCTTAATTTTAAATTATTTTATAAACAATAAATTTGACTTTTTGATCGAAGTAGCACGTAAGTTACCATCAGATAAAAAAGGGGGCATAGTTGTTAACTATAATGATCAATTAATGTTATTAGAACATTCTCAGATTTCTGACACCCATTTTCATGAGTTTGAAAATTTAAACCATTCTTCATTTTTTAATACAAATTCAATTTGGATCAATTTAGTTGAATTAAAGAAAAAGTTAAATAATAACACATTAAATTTGCCTTTGATTGTGAACCCTAAAACGATAAATGGAATTAAAGTATTGCAACTTGAAACAGCCATGGGTGCTGCTGTAAGTCAATTTCAGCATTCAGGCCTATTATATGTTGATCGGAATCGATTTCTTCCAGTAAAAACGACAGCAGATTTATTATTGATACGTTCAGATTTATTTCGATTGGATAGTAATGGAAAGTTTAATTTAGCTAAGATACGCTCGTTTGAGCAATTACCAAATATTAAGTGGGAAAAAGCGTATCATCAAATTAATCATTTTAATCAGCAATTTCAATCTATTCCCTCGCTGATTGACTGTCAATCATTAGAAATAGCAGGGGCAGTAAGAATTGGAAACAATGTTGTTTTTAAAGGTGATGTTTATTTATCCAGTGATCAATCAGATTTTTTAGAAAACTGTACTGTTCTTAATAGAAAAATAATTAAAAACAAATAAAACTGTTCTTATTATTGATTAAATAAAGTGGAGCCACTCAGGATAAGATTTATTCTTACCTGATGTAATATCAAAGTATGTTTGTTGAATTTTTTCTGTTATATGACCGCGCTGGCCAGATCCAATGATACGTCCATCAATTTCACGAATTGGAGTAACTTCTGCCGCGGTTCCAGTAAAAAATAGTTCATCTGCAATAAATAGTTCATCACGTATAATAGGTTTTTCAATGACTGGAATATTTAGATTTTTAGCAATTATTTTTATGGTATTTGCTGTGATACCAAGTAAGGCATTATCAGCTGCGTGTGTTGTGAATAAACAATTATCCTTAACCATAAAGATATTCTCACCTGGACCTTCTGCAATTGTTCCATTGGTATTTAACAAAATGGCTTCATCAAACCCACATGCTAATGCTTCACGTTTAGCAAGTGCTGAATTCAAATAATTGGCTGTGCTTTTAGCAAGTGGAGGGCTAATACGAGAGTCTAAACGTGCCCATGATGAGATTTTACATCGGATTCCTTTTTTAAGGCCTTCTTCGCCTAAATAGGTTCCCCATTCCCATGCAGCAATAATGGTGTCGACGGGATTATTTTGAGGATTAAGTCCCATTTCACCATAGCCGAAATAACATAAAGGCCTAATATAACAAGACTTAAGCTTGTTTTTGATAATAAGATCAGTAGTTGCTTCAATAAAGTGATTGACACTATACGGTATTGGCATTTGAATAATTTTAGCAGAGTTCAACAGTCGTTTATAATGATCTTCTAGTCGAAAAATAGCGGGACCTTTATGGGTTTCATATGCACGAATACCTTCAAATACGCCAGTGCCGTAATGTAGTCCATGAGAAAGTACATGTGTTGTTGCATCTTTCCAGTCAATTAGTTTACCATTTTGCCAAATATATTGCGTTTCTTTCATTACTGTATCCTTTTTATTAATCTAAGTATATTTCTAGAAGTTTATATAGTAACTAATTTTTATACAATTGAGGAGATTTAATTAATAAATGAGTAACCATTCTAGACTGGTTGCGGCTTCTTCAATTTCATCAGCAAGTTCTTCAAGATGGACTATGATATTTTCAACAGCTCTAAACGTACCGATTTGAATTGATTTGGAATTCCCCAGTTTATAAAGAATTTCAATACAGTCGACACGCATATTATCAATTTCATTTTCCATTTCAATTACTTTATGAATACTATGAATAATATTTTTTTTATTTTTTTGATATGTTTCTAATGCATTACGGAACAATTCGTGAATTTCAACAATAGCATTCGCAAGTTCTAACGTGGATTTTTTGATTTCATTTGGAAATGGTTTATTAATATTTTTGAGTATAATTAATCGTTTTGATGCTGATATAATGCCTCCAGAAATATTTTCTATACGTTGAAATAATCTTAATAAGTCATATTGCTTTTGATGATCAAAGTTAGCTTGAATAATTTGCTCGGCTGTGGATTCAAATACTGGGGCTGAAGCGTTATGAATTTTTTGAATCGTATCAAAACTATTCATTAAATTTTGAGTGTCTTCATCTACTAGATAGTGAACCATTTTATGAAGTAATAATATTTCTTCTTCATCTATTCGGGTATGTTCTAGTAATGAATCTATAATTGATACTTCATCATGGACACGTGTGAAGCCAAAAAACTTATTGATCATATTCTTTATTTTACTATATTTTTAGTGTAACTCAAAATTATGTTCAATTAAACCTTACTTAATGCTTTAATAATGTCTTTAAAGATAGTTTTCCAGATAACAAGGCCTTACCAATAATGCACCCTACAATGCCTTCATTAGAGCATTGCTTTAAAGTTAAAATATCAGATAATGATGACACCCCACCCGATGCAATAATTGAATGACTCGTGTGTTTAGCTAATTCCATTAAGGAATTAAGGCCAGGACCTTGCATCATTCCATCTTTTTGTATGTCTGTAGAAATAATGCTTTCAATAGGTAATGTTGCAAGTCTTTTTAAAAGTTCAGCAGTATGTAGTGGTGAATTTAGCATCTTCCAGCCATCTGTAGCAATACAATTATCTTTTAAATCAATACCTGCAATTATCTTATTCGGATAATTTAAAATAATTCTTTGTGATAATTCGGGATTCTTTATTAATAAAGAACCTAAAATAAGGTAATTTATTCCAGATTTAAATAACTGATCCGCAACTTGGAGAGACCGAATACCTCCTCCTAATTGAAGTTCACATGAGACAGCTTTTCGGATTTTTTGGAATACATTTAGATTCACAAGTTGACCTTCCTTAGCACCATTTAAATCAACTAAATGAATTCGTGTTGCGCCCTCTTTTTCAAATTGAGCTGCTATTTCTTCAGCTGGTTTTTCAAAGTATTGCACTGCTTCATAACGGCCTTGAGACAATCTTACAACACGTTGATCTAGAATATCTATCGCCGGAATAACTGTAAATTTCAAAGTTTTTTAACCATTATTTTTTATATATTTTTAATGTTGTTTCAGTTGAGAGCCAAATAAGTTTGTAGTTTAGCAACAATAGCTGAAAGTGAGCAATGCTCTTGAATACCGGTATCCATATACTTAATACAAATCTGTTGCTTCTCAGATTCATCTTCTCCATAGATAAGTGCAATGCTCGCATTTATTTTATTAGCATGTTTTAATTGAGATTTTAAAGTTAATTTATCATACATGACATCACACTTGATTCCAGATAACCTTAATTGTTCAGCTAGAGATAAGCAGGGTTGAACTTGGGCATCACCAATTGGAACGACACTAACAATTGGGGTTAGTTTTAATTTTGTTTTTGTATTTTTTTGAAGTAACATTACAATACGTTCTAATCCACATGCAAAACCAACTGCAGGGACATTATTTCCTCCAAATTGTTTTACAAGACTATTATATCGACCGCCTCCACACAATGCATTTTGAGCACCTAAAGAATCAGAAATAATTTCAAATGTAGTTTTAGTGTAATAGTCAAGTCCACGAACTAAAAAAGGATTAATTTCAAAAGGAATATTTAAGTGATCAAGCCCTTCACAAACTGAATTAAAATGGTTTTGACATTCTCGGCTTTGCAGTTTTTTAATATCAGGTAATCCTGAGTGATACGCTTTGCAAGATTGTTTTTTGCAGTCCAATATCCTTAAAGGATTTGTGTTAAATCGGTTTAAACAAGTGGGGCATATTTTTTTTTCATACCAAGGGGAATTGCCAAAAAATTGTCTTATTGCTTCATTAATAACGGGACGACTTATCTGATCACCAATTGAATTAATAGTCACTTTTAAGTTAGGTATTCCTAAACTAGATAATAATTGATATGCCATTGCAATCAATTCTACATCAGCATGATATGAATCTGATCCAAAATATTCAACCCCAATTTGATGAAATTGTCTAAAACGACCTGATTGAGGCCGTTCATAACGAAACATAGGGCCGATGTAATAGAGCTTTTGAGGTAGAAATTCAGACAATTGATGTTGAATCATTGAGCGTACAACGGCGGCAGTGCCTTCTGGACGTAGCGTAATTGAACGATTGCCTTTATCGATAAAGGTGTACATTTCTTTTTCAACAATATCCGTATCATCACCGATACTATGTTCAAACAAGTGTGTGGACTCAAATATAGGTGTTCGTATTTCTTTAAAATTATATAAATCAAATAGCCACATCGCTTTATTTTCAATAAATTGCCACAAATGAGTTACATCAGGTAAAATGTCATTGGTGCCTCTAGGAGATGTAAATGCTTTTTTCATTTGATCTATTATAAATTAATTTAGACAATGTTAAAATATTAAAGTTAGGTATTCATTACAAAAAAATATATTTGTTAATAGTAAATACTCGAAATTAAGTGATAAAAAAGTATATAAAATTATGAGATTTAGCCAATTATATGTTCCAACAATTAAAGAAACCCCACGAGATGCAGAAGTGGTTAGTCATCAGTTAATGCTACGAGCAGGTATGATTCGTAAAGTTGCATCAGGCATTTATACTTTATTACCGTTAGGGTTACGATCTATTCGGAAATTTGAAGCGATTATTAGAGAAGAAATGGATGCAATTAATGCTCAAGAAATTATGATGCCAATGGTTATTCCTTCCAAACTATGGCAAGAGACTGGTCGTTGGAATCTCTACGGAAAAGAGTTGTTAAGACTAGAAGATCGTCATGATAACGTTTTTTGTTTAGGTCCAACTCATGAAGAAGTGGTGACAGATTTAGTTAGAGATGAACTTAAGTCGTATAAACAATTGCCACTTACACTTTATCAAATTCAAACTAAATTTCGTGATGAAATTCGACCTCGATTTGGATTAATGAGATGTCGAGAGTTTGGTATGAAAGATGCCTATAGTTTTCATGCTAATAAAGACTGTTTAGACCAGATGTATTTGACCATGGCAAAGGCGTATCAGAATATTTTTACACGTTGTAAACTTTCATTTCGGTGCGTGAATGCAGATAATGGAAGTATGGGGGGAAGCGCTTCTACAGAATTTATGGTCACTGCACAAACCGGAGAAGATGAAATATATGAGTGCAGAAAATGTGGGTTTGCGGGAAATCAGGAAATTTTAACAGCTGCAAGTTGTCCAGAGTGTCCAAGCAGACTCAATAAAATTAGAGGTATTGAAGTAGGACATATATTTAAGTTAGGAGATACTTATACTAAGTCAATGGCTGCATCTGTATTAAATAAACTTGGAAACCAAATAGAGATGACAATGGGCTGTTATGGAATAGGTATAGGACGAACTATAGCTGCTGCGATTGAGCAAAATCATGATGAAAAAGGAATTAAATGGCCAATTGCATTAGCCCCATATACCGTTAATATTATTATCACATCAATTAAAAACACATCATTAATACAATATGCTAATAAATTTTTTGATCAGTTAACTCAACAAGGCGTTGACACAATTATTGACGATCGCGATGATAGTATTGGTGTTAAGTTTAAAGACTCAGAGTTAATCGGATTTCCTTTTCAAGTTGTATTTGGAAAATTATGGGTTCAAGAAGAGCGAATAGAAGTGATCGATCGAATAACTGGTGAAAAGTTCATATTATCTTTTTTGGAAGCGATTAAAATGCTTTGTCAATTTAAAAAATAGCTTTATGATTAGCTTGGTTTATATCCCAGTGATTCTGATGATGGTATTAATTATAACAACACCATCTAAAATAATAGAAGATCTACCTGCAAATTTTTCTAGTCAAGAACAAAAAGCAATTAATATTCAAAAGAAGTCAGATAACCCCAAATCAGATTATAAAGCGATATTGTCTTTTATTCGTAGTAAATTTAAAAAAATAAAACGTGAAGATGCTGAAGCGATTTCAAAATATCTTGTAGAGTTTGGAAATAAAAACAAAATAGACCCTAAATTTGCTGCTGCTTTAATTGCTAGAGAATCCGCTTTTGATAAAAAAGCGATTAGCACAACCGGCGCAAAGGGATTGGGTCAAATTAAAGCATTTAATTTTGAAACATTAAATATAAAAAATCCATTTAATATAAAAGAAAATATAAGTGGGACAACTGAATATTTAAGAAAAATGATTAATAAATGGAATTTTCAAATGAAGCAAACAGATGCGTTAGATAAAAATATAACGAATAGCATTTCATCTGAAAATAATTTATCTTCAGAAATTATAAACGTAAAACCTCAAACTCAAAGCGAAAAAGTTAATTTATCATTAGCATCATATTTTAAAGGGTTTACTGCAGTTAAAAATGATAAAGGAAACTTAGATCATAAAACAATGAACTACATTAAGGACATATTAAGATATTATGATGAAATTATAAATCAAACTCAATAATATAAATATTTCATATTTTAAATTACTATTAATTATTGTACTATATCTTAAGAAAAAATAATATTTTTAAAATAAACGTACGTTTATTTTGAATGTTTATAGCAACATATTATTAAATAATTTTTTATAGGGTTTTAGGAGGTCTTATTATTATGTCAGAAGGAACAAAGCTAGGGGAAGCAAACGAAAACTTAATTTTTAATGAAAAAAATGAAAATAATGAAAAGAAAAAAAACAATCACATGTCGGCAACTAAAATTGGAGATAAGTCAGGTTTAAATAAAGATTTAATTCAAGAAATACAAGACGATGAAGTCTCTGAAGTACAGGCATCCAAAAAGAAATTAGAAACCAACTTTGAAATATTTGAAAATGAATTTAAAAAAGAAATGGAAAAACCGTTAGCAGAATATAATAATGGAGATTTAATTCAAGGGACTATTCGTTGCATTGAAAAATCAGGTATTTTAGTTGACATAAATTATAAGTCAGATGGATACATCCCAAATTCAGAAATATCGTTTAATTCAAATTTTAATGTTTCAAAGGAACTTGCCGAAGGAGATCAAATTAAGGTAATTATTGATAAGCTTGAAACAAAAGAAGGATACACGATGTTATCCAGAAAACGAGTTGAAATTATTGAGACATGGGAAGAAATTGTAGAATGTTACAAAACAAAAAATACGTTAACTGTTGATATAGCTTCACGTGTTCAAGGTGGATTAGTTATCTCTTATAGGGGAGTTAAAGGATTTATCCCTGCTTCTCAGGTTATATTAAATGAGGATGAAGAACTTGATGATTTTGTTAACCAACAGTTAAAAGTAATACCTATTCAAGCAGATTGGCGACGACGTAAATTTATATGTTCTCATAAATTACTACTTCATAATGAACGCAAAGAAACAAATATTAAACTGTATGATGAATTAGAAACAGGATCGATTTGCAAAGGAAAAATAACAAGCATCAAAGATTTTGGTGTTTTTGTTGATATTGGTGGTGCGGAAGGATTAGTGCATATTTCAGAAATGTCATGGTCACGCGTAATTACGCCGAGTGATTTTGTGAACGTTGGAGATGATGTAAATGTATTTGTGATCGGAGTAGATAAAGATAACCATCGCATTTCTTTAGGAATGAAACAATTACAACCTGACCCATGGGTTGAAGTGAATAAGCAATATAAAGTAGGCCAAATAATTAAGGGAACAATTGTAAGACTTGTTCCTTTCGGCGCTTTTATTCGAATTGGTGAAACCATAGAAGGTCTAATCCATATTTCAGAATTATCTAATGAGCATGTGAAAAAAGTGTCAGATATTGTGACTGTTGGGCAAACAGTTGATGCTAAAATTATAAAGTTAATTCCAGAAGATCAGAAAATTGGTTTAACTTTAAAGAACATTAATACAACAGAAGGGACTAGTTCTGAAAAAGAAGTTGAAATAACTGAATCTGAAAACACATCTGAAGTAGTTGAATCTGAAAATAAAGCTGAGGTAGTTGAATCTGAAAACACATCTGAGGTAGTTGAATCTGAAAACACATCTGAGGTAGTTGAATCTGAAAATAAAGCTGAGGTAGTTGAATCTGAAAATAAAATTGAGGAAGCTTCAAGCTGAAAAAAAATAAATGAATAGTAAAGTGTCAAAGAAAGGGTACTTTGATGATTATGGAGGAACATATGTGCCTGATACACTTTATTCCGCTTTAACTGAACTAGAAAACACTTACCGTATAATTAAAAAAAAACCAAAATTTAAGCAACAACTTTCAGAATTATTGTCAGATTATGTTGGCCGACCATCTCCATTATATTATGCTAAGAATTTATCAGACAAAATAGGTGCTAAAGTATATTTTAAACGTGAGGACTTAAATCATACTGGCGCACACAAGATTAATAATACATTAGGTCAAATATTAATTGCTAAATATATGGGTAAAAAACGAATTATTGCTGAAACAGGTGCAGGGCAACATGGCGTAGCAACAGCAACCGTCTGCGCATTAATGGGCTGTGATTGTATTATTTATATGGGCGAAAAAGATATTGAACGACAATCATTAAATGTTTATCGAATGCGATTATTAGGCGCAGAAGTTCGTAGTGTAAAATCAGGATCCAAAACATTAAAAGATGCTACCACCGCAGCAATAAGAGATTGGATGGAAAG
>CAXFGY010000006.1:0-23626 GCA_964002605.1 uncultured Candidatus Marinamargulisbacteria bacterium | reverse complement strand
CATTCCGTATATCACATGTGCTTTGAGTTGCCATGTTCTCATAGCCATATGGTCTTTTATCATTTTGAGACGCAACCGATTCCCAATCCACTTAGTGCATGGTTTCATCGTTTGCCGCGATGGATGTTAAAAGGCGGGGTATTATTTAATCATTTTGTGGAGCTTATGATTCCGTTTTTTTATTTTTTAACGGCACCATTTCGAATTATTGGTGGTATTTTTACGGTTTTATTTCAATTTATTCTTATTTTAAGTGGTAATTTATCATGGTTAAATTGGTTAACCATCGTGCTTTGTATTCCATGTTTTGATGATCGCGTTTGGCGTATTGTATTACCTAATTCAGTCATCGCACAACTGCCTGTAGTCACACTTCCCTATCCATTATCAACACAAGTTATTCTTATTTTTCTTGGCAGTATTATTGCCTATTTAAGTATTAATCCCATTAAAAATTTAATTGGGCCTCATCAAGCCATGAATACTTCTCATGATCCGTATCATTTAGTTAATAGTTATGGGGCGTTTGGTCATATAAGTGAAAAACGGTATGAAATTGTTATTTCAGGGCGTGCATCATCACATGATAATACTTGGCATGCGTATGAGTTTAAAGCAAAACCAGGTCATCCTCGTCATCGTCATCCGATTATTTCTCCTTATCATTATCGTTTAGATTGGCAGGTATGGTTTGCTGCAATGGGAAGTTATCAGCAAAACCCGTGGTTAGTTCATTTAGTTTATAAATTATTAATTAATGATGCTCAAACATTACAGTTAATTAAAGAAAACCCATTCAAGGATCAGCCTCCGGAAGAAATTAAAATTGATCTTTATCATTATAAATTTCCAAATAATCATGAAGAAGCAAAATACAAATGGTCTCGTCATTATATTAAACAATATTTACCGCCGTTAACTAAAGATAATCCATCATTAAAACAATATTTACAGCAATATGGATGGCAGTAATTTAATTGATTAAGTGCTTTTGACTTGTCAAAAAATAAGTGGACAGTGTATAGTAAATTTGAGTTATTGAATCATATTTCTTATAGTCCATGCCGAGGTGGTGAAATTGGTAGACACGTTGGACTTAAAATCCAATGGACCTTAACAGTCCGTGCCGGTTCAAGTCCGGCCCTCGGTACCAAAATATATAAGAATTATCTATTATAATTAAATCAGTGATATAAAAAGATTAATAATGATGTCCAAGTATATTGTGCTTTTGTTACCCTTTATATTACTCAACTTGATATTTTCAAACGACATTGTTGGAAATAATAATCAGATACCACTTATATCTCATTCATTAACACAGTCAGAGATTGAAATATTAAGAAATATTGGGTTAAATCCACAAAAAATTTTAAGCGGTGAAGATGTAGTAGTAGAAATTACAAATCAAGAATTAAGTAGCCAAAATATTCTTATTGCGTTAGAAAAATTGTTTAAATATGCGAATACAACTATTCAAGAAGTAATGATTGAAGGATCTAATTTTAAAGACACCCAAATTTTATTGCCATTAACAAATTTAACTCGGTTGGATTTAGAACGAAATCCAATTAACTACTATTATTTACCAACAGTTGTTAACAATTCATGTCAAACATTAAAAAAAATAGTTTTAACTGGTACTTTAGCGCCATTAGAGTCCTGTCAATTAGATCAAGATAATGTGACTTATTTTTTAAATACGATTGGCACATTGTGTCCGACTATAGAGCGCATCTATCTTAATCGATTACCGATTGTTTTATTAAGGGAGTCACAAAAACAATTGTTTTTTACGCAATTAGCAGAAGTGATTAATTTGTCTACCCGTAATATAACCTTACAATTTCAAATTAATAATAGTCGTTATGAGGATGTTTTTCCTTTGATTGAACAGATTCAAAAAAAAGATCGAACTATTTTATTTAATTTGTCACAAAATCCGCTTAATTGGGAAAATAAAAAACAACTTAAGCAATTAGGTCAAGATCGTAATATTAATTTTATATATAAAAATCGTATTTTACGTTTTTTTGTAGGCCGTGAACCGTTATCGCCATTGGTGATTGCTAATTTATCACACCATTATATTAAACGTGACACAAAGTTAACTGTTTTTAGTTTAAAAAAGTTTAAGAAAGAATGTATACCTGTAAAATAATTAAAATTGATATTCGTAATAAAGCTAAGTTTAAGATATAGTTTCAAACATTTTACTTAAGTCTCAAACATAAATCCCAAACAATTCCAAAAACGAGATTTTTGATTTATTTCCGGGGTATTTTGATGGTTTTTTTCTGATTTTTCTTTTATTTCCGGGTTATTATTAATCGCATTTTTTAAATTTTCTGGACAATCTTGATCTTGATATATTTTTATCCATATTTCTATCATTGTTTCTTTTTTATCAGGTTCATTTGGAACAGAAATACTAGAAAATATAGATTTGTAGCGCAATTTAAGTGCCTTTATAACATTGGAGTTTTTTAAATCATCGGAATCCCATGTCTCTATTAAATTTCCTTGATAAAACGCTTGATGCCTAGTGAATTCTAAAAAAGTTGTAAATTCTTTTCCATAATCGCTGTTTTTCAAGTGGGTTTTTAAATTTTTGAATATAAAATCATATATGCTAAAATCATCAGCTAAAATATCATCAATCAACTTAACTAAATTTTTTATTGATTTATTATCCGTAGTCTTAGAAACCCACTTTTGAATAGCGTTAAACATAACTTCTACTACTGCTTCCTCAGAATTGCACTTTTCAATAGCGTTTAACATATCTTCTACTACTACTGCTGCTTGTCTTGCTTCTTCTGCTGCTTTTCGTCCTTCATTTCCTCTATGTACTGCTTGAATTTTAACTGCTGCTTTTGCTGCGTGTTTTTTTATTGAGTAGGGTCTCTCTTTAATTGTTTCGACACTGTTGAAACTGTCTCTAATTGAATTGGATGAAGGTTCGCGTGAAAGGGTTCTAGATGAAGATGGACTGACTGACATATTGTTACTCCTTTATACAATACTTAAACAGTATTTTTTTAATGTACCTTTAATAAAAAAATTCTTTTTTATTAAAAATGACCCCTTATTTTTGGAAAAATTGTTATTAAAATAAATTAACTCTTTAAATTAGCAAGTTAATAATTTAATGAGTTAATGATAATATTAATTGATTAATAATGCAAGTTTAATCAGTTTTCCATATTAATTAACAAATAAAAAAGACTTCTTTTTAGTTTTAAGATTTTTATAAACTAAGCGAATTCAGATAAAAAAAGCGGGTTAATAATGGCGACTTATTCAGACTTATTTAAGCGTTGTTGTACTGCATTATAATGCGCTGTAAACCCTTCCATTTCGGTTAGTGTTTGGAGTGAGTCTTGTGCTGCTTTTAAGGCACCTTGATCGTAATTTAAATGAGTTGAATGTTTCATAAAGTCCATTACGCTTAATGGTGATGCAAATCGTGCCGTTCCACCGGTTGGCAAAACATGATTAGGGCCAGCATAATAGTCACCTAGTGTAACAGGGGTATAGGGACCACAAAAAATAGCGCCTGCATGATGAATAGCATTAAAAAGGGATTGATATTTATCTATTAAAATGACTAAATGTTCGGCTGCAATCTGATTGGCATAGTGAATTAATTGGTCTTGATTCTTTGCTAACAGTAAAGCGCTATTCGATAAGGATTGTTTAATAATATCTTGACGAGATAACGTTTGAATTTGGTTATTTAATTCGGCTTGAATGGCGGTTAGTACCGACTTTTGAGTTGAAAGGGTGGTCGCAATGGCTAAGGGATCATGTTCAAGCTGAGCTAACATTTCAGCTGCAGCATACGGGGCATAACGACTGTCTTCAACAATCACTAACACATCAGATGGGCCTGCAGGTTTATCAATATCGACTTTACCATAAACCATTTGCTTTGCTAAATTAACATAGGTATTTCCTGGACCCACAATTTTATCGACTTTTGGAATAGACTCTGTTCCATATGCAACAGCAAAAATGGCTTGTGCTCCCCCTACCTTATAAATATCTGTTACCCCACACAAGGAAGCTGCAACAAGAATTTCAGGTGCAATGGTTCCGTCCTGTCTAGGTGGTGTGGTAATGATTAATTCTTTGACACCAGCAAGTAATGCTGGAATTGCATCCATTAATACTGTTGATGGATATGGCGCTAAGCCCCCAGGAACATATAAGCAAACACGTTCAATAGGGGTGTAGCGCATGCCATAGGTGACCCCTGGTTGAGGAGATTGAGACCAGTTTTTAGGAATTTGATGACGATGAAATGTTTCAATATTGTGTTTAGCTTTTGTTAAAGCTTGTTTTAAGGAGGTATTTACTTGTTGATCTGCTTTTTTAATTTCTGCAGAAGACACTTTAAATTCTGACGGTGTTAGCGTAACGTGGTCAAACTTTTCAGTATAATGAATAACTGCATGGTCTTTTTCAGCAAAAATACGAGTTTGAATATCATTTAACGTTGTCATAATTGTTGGGTTTGCTGTTATTGATTGGCTTTGCTGATGGGTTTTTGTAATAAAGTGATTAATATTTTGGTCTGTTTCAATAATCATATGTATATCCTTTTTGTCTTTTAGGGTAATTGTTAACCTTATGTTCTGTAAAGTTGTTGAATAATATCCATGAAATTAGGAAATGAGGTTTCAATGCACTCACTATCGAGTAGCTGAATGGGTGTTTGGCTCGCAACGCTGGCAATAATGGCAGCCATTGCAATACGATGATCAAATTTTGGATCAATACAAACATGATCAGAAACAGTATGATCAGGATTCCCTTGTAAATAAAATCCAGCTGAGGTTTCAGTAATAGTGCCGCCTAATTTTGAGATCATAGCAACAATTGTTGCTATGCGATCAGATTCTTTGACTCGTAATTCTTCTGCTTCAGCCACTGTTAATGTTCCGAGTGCAAATAGCCCATAAATTGCTAATATGGGAATTTCATCAATAATTAAAGGGATTAATTCAGTGGGAACTGTACCGTTTTTTAATAGTGTGTTTGTAATGTTGATTCGAATATCACCGGCAGGCTCTCCAAGCGTTGATGCAGATCGTTTAATTAAAATGCCATCGAAAAACTCGGTGATATCAGAGGTCTCTTTTACTGGAATCCCAAATCCTTCAAGTACATTTAATAAAGATGAACGTGTTGGGTTTAGGTTAATATTGTGAAGGGTTAAATCTATTTTTGTAATAAGGGCTAATACAATTAAAAATGCAGCAGAAGAAAAATCAGCTGGAATAGTTAGCGTTTGATGATTGCGATAAGAAAGGGTTTTAGGCGGTATTACTGTAATGGATCTTCCTTGGCTCTTTAATGGTATTTGTTTAATATCAACCCCCATTCCTTTAAGCATAATTTCAGTATGATCTCGTGTTGCTTTTGTTTCAATGACCGTTGTTTTCCCATTGGCAAATAAGCCTGCTAATAGTATACATGATTTTACTTGTGCACTGGCAATTGGTAATTCGTAGGTTATTCCTTGTAAGGCGGTTCCTGTAATGTGTAAAGGAGGGCATTTTTCATTATGTAAATCGTTCCCTGTTATTTTAGCACCCATTTGTGTTAATGGGAGTATGATTCGTTTCATTGGACGCGTTTGAATAGACGCATCACCTGTCAATGTGCTGTTAAATGATTGGCCTGCAAGAATGCCAGAAATAAGGCGTATTGCAGTTCCTGAGTTACCAACATTTAATTGTGTTTTAGGGGCCTTTAATCCATGTAACCCAACCCCATTAATATCAACGCATCCAGTTTGTTTTTGGTAATTAATGGAGACGCCTAGTTGTTGAAAAATATTAATCGTGTTGAGGCAATCAGTCGACATTAAACACTTCTCTATTTTAATGTCTTGCTTTGTTAAACTTGCTAAAATAATACTTCGATGTGAAATACTTTTATCACCTGGTACTGTTGTGATTGTTGTGGTTGGGTTAAGAGGTTTGGGTTGATACTTTAGCATAGCAGTCTAGTGTAGCGATTAACTGGAGACAGAACAAGCTTAGAAGGGGGTTACTGTTATTAAAACATTACTTTTACCCAAAAAATAAAAAATATAATTGATATCACTTTATAAATCCAGTATTATTATAAGTATGTTTTCGAGGTTTACTGAAAAAGCAATTCAAGCAATTATGCTAGCTCAAGAAGAAGCAAAGCGTTTCCATCATAGTTATGTGGGGACTGAGCACATACTATTAGGAATCATTGGTGATAATGATAATGTTGTCGTGAAAGCTTTAGATGAAATGGGGCAATCAACTGATACAATTAAAACCGCTATTGAAGATCGGTTAGAATATGGGGGATTAAATTCTGAGTATGGGAATATTCCGTTTACGCAACAAGCGAAGCAAGTGTTGACCCATGCTTGGAGTGATGCGCGTAAATTGGGACATAACTATGTCAATGTTGAACATTTGTTTTTGTCTATTTTTAGAGATCCTACAAGTATTGCGGCACGCGTATTGAATGAATTGGGTATTACAGTTTCTACCTTTAGTGATGTGCTGTATAAAAAATTAGGAGATAAGGTAACGACTTTGGAGCAGAGCAGTTCTGCAATTCCGACACCGACATTAGATTTGTTTGGTCGAGATTTAACATGGTTAGCGAAGGAAGATAAATTAGACCCTGTTGTTGGGCGGAGTAAAGAAATTGAACGGTTGATACAAATCTTGTGTCGTCGAACTAAAAATAACCCGGTGTTAACAGGGGAGCCAGGTGTTGGAAAAACAGCTATTGTAGAAGGATTAGCTCAGAAAATTGTTTCGGACACTATTCCTGATAAACTTAAAAGTAAGCGGGTGATTACTTTAGATTTAGGGTTATTAGTCGCAGGGACAAAGTATCGAGGTGAATTTGAAGATCGTGTTAAGAAAGTGATGGAAGAAGCGCGTAAGGCGGGAAATGTAATCATTTTTGTTGATGAGTTACACACTATTATTGGGACAGGCGGTTCTGAAGGAAGTTTGGATGCTGCTAATTTATTTAAGCCAGCATTAGCACGTGGGGAATTGCAGATTATTGGTGCAACAACGCTTGATGAATATCGTAAACATATTGAAGGAGATGGCGCGCTTGAACGACGGTTCCAGTCAATACTAGTTGAACAGCCTACAACGGAGGAAGCGTTACAAATTTTACATGGTATTCGTAAACGATACGAAGAATACCATGATGTTACGATTACTGATGAGGCTTTAGAGCAAGCGATTGATTTATCCAATCGATATATTTCAGATCGGTTTTTGCCGGATAAAGCCGTTGATGTTATTGATGAAGCAGCAGCGCGTGTAATGTTACAAGAATCGTCTTTATCTGTTGAATTAAAAACAATTTTAGATGAGAAATCCCAGCTTACATTTGATAAGAAGAAATTAAATAATAAGAAGAGTCAAAAAGATGAGAAAGAAATTTTAAAAATTACAGATCAATTAAAAGTAGTTAATAATAAATTAAAAAAGTTTCCTAAAGCACAATTAAGTATTGCTAATAAAGTGGTTAATGAAGAAATAATTGCACTTGTTGTTTCTCAGTGGACAGGGGTTCCAGTCACTAAGTTAAATCGTGAAGAGACTAAGCAGTTACTTCAAATGGAAAAAGTGATGAAGAGTCGAATTGTTGGCCAAGACGAAGCGATAAAGTCATTGATTCGAGCGGTTAAGCGCGCTAAAGTGGGATTAAAAGACCCGGATAAGCCGACAGGTTCATTTTTGTTTATGGGGCCGACAGGTGTGGGTAAGTCTGAATTAGCTAAAACATTATCTGAGTTTTTATTTGGAACGGAAGATGCCATTATACGGATTGATATGTCAGAATATTCTGAGAAACATACTATTTCAAAGTTGATTGGGTCTCCGCCAGGATATGTTGGCTTTAATGAAGGGGGCCAGTTGACTGAAAAAGTTCGCCGTAAACCGTATTCAGTATTATTGTTTGATGAATTAGAAAAAGCATCTCCTGATGTAATTAATATTTTACTTCAGATTTTAGAAGATGGACGATTGACGGATTCTAATGGTCGTTCTGTTAATTTTAAAAATACGATTATTATTATGACTTCTAATGTTGGAAGTAAATTTATTCAACAGGAAACGTCATTTGGATTTGTTGATCCGACCAAACATGAAGCGACTAAGTATGATGCGATTAAGCGTAAATTAGATGATTCCTTGCGACAAGAGTTCAAGCCAGAGTTTATCAATCGAATTGATGATATTATCGTTTTTAAGTCTTTACAAAAAGAAGATTTAAATGGAATTGTAGAAATTATGCTAGGGGATGTAGAGAAGCGTTTAGCATTAAAAGATATTCATATTAGTTATGATAAAAAAGTTAAAACCATTTTAGTAGATAAGGGGTTTGATCAAAAATTAGGAGCACGACCGTTACGACGTTCAATTCAAGAACATTTTGAAGATCGATTGGCAGATTATTTGTTAGAAGAAGGAATTACAGGAATACTTTATGTTACAGCAACAGTAAAAGATAATAAAGTGAATTTTTCGATTACCAAACGGATTAATAAAAAACCAAAAAAAAAGCAGATTAAACCAGTCTTAGTTACTTCATCTTAAAGGTGTAGTGAGTAAGAAAAAAATAATCTATGAATGCCAGCAATGTGGGTCTGAGTTTCCTGCTTGGACAGGACAATGTAGTCAGTGTAATTCATGGAATAGTTTAGTAGAACGTGAAGGGAATTCAAATGTTAATTATAAGCATTTAAAAAAAGAAAAGCAGGTTCCGGTTAAAATTACAGCTGTTGATACTGAAGTTCATTCAAGTTTTCCAACTCATATTCAAGAATTAGATCGTGTTTTGGGAGCAGGGTTTATAAAAGGGTCTGTTACTTTGTTGGGAGGAGAACCTGGTATTGGAAAATCAACATTGTCGTTACAGCTTTCACATGCGTTAGCGTTACAAAAATTGAAAGTAATGATTATTAGTGGGGAGGAGTCTGTCCAGCAAATTCATTTACGCGCACAGCGTTTAGCTGGTTTACATGATTTAATTTTTGTTTATTCTCAGACAAATATTACGGAAGTTATTACTATTTTACAAACCCATCAACCGGATGTTGTTGTTTTAGATTCAATTCAAGTCATGTATCATCCTGAAATTAATGCGTCGCCAGGAACAGTGGGACAAGTACGTCAGTCGGCTAATGAATTTATTAATTGGGTCAAAGAACAACATTGTGTTGGTATTATTATTGGTCATATCACCAAAGATGGGAGTATTGCTGGTCCTAAGGTGCTTGAGCATTTAGTTGATGTTATTTTATATTTTGAAGGTGAGCGAAGTCAACTTTTTCGTTTATTGAGATGTTATAAAAATCGCTATGCGAGTACTAATGAAGTTGGTATTTTTGAAATGAAAAAAGAGGGGTTAATTGAGATTGTTAATCCATCTGAGTTATTTATAGGTGAGAATACGATGGAACAACCCGGATCAATGGTATCTGCTATTACGGAAGGCAATCGGATTTTAGTTATTGAAGTACAAGCTCTTGTTGTATCTTCAGGGTTTGGGTTAGCCAAGCGAAGTTTTGTTGGGGTGAATGCTCATCGTGCAAATTTAATAATTGCTACTTTGGAAAAGATAATGTCTATTCCCTTACATAAAAAAGATATTTTTTTAAATATTATTGGTGGAATTAAGGTTGATGATCCGTCATTAGATTTAGCAATTTTATTAGCCATTATTAGTTCTTATTATGAGCGTGTTTTTGGTCAAAAAGTAGCTGCTATTGGGGAAATTGGATTGACTGGCGAAACGCGATCTATTTCTCGTTTAGAACCGCGTTTAAAGGCGTTATCTAAGATGGGGTATACACAGTGTTATGTTCCGGATATTAGTCGACGGATTGTGACTACTAAGATGGGTATTTGTAATATTTATTGTAAACATATTAAACATACGATTAATCATTTTTTAGCTAAAGACTATGTATTGTCTTAAGGATATTTTGAATCGATTGCGTCATAGCGATCATCGTTGGGAAGCTATTTTAGAGTTAAAAATGTCAGATAACCCAGAATGGGAAAGAGCGTTAATTAATTTATTACAAGATGATGATTGGGTTATTCGGTGGTGTGTTGCTGAAAAGTTAGGGGATCTTGGTCAAGTTAATTCTATTGAGCCATTAATATTGCTATTAAATGATTCTGATGGACATGTACGGCGTAATGCAATGAAAGCATTAGAAAAATTTCAAGATAAAATGGTTAAAGTTGCGCTTCCTTATTTAGAACATGATAATGTTCATATTCGTCGTAATTTATGTAATATTTTTGTTGCATTAGGTAATAGGGTGGTTCCACTTCTTCGACGGGAATTATCTCAGTATAATCGTATGATTAGTAATTTAATTCTTTACATTCTTTATGAAATTAATCCTGAAAGTATGGACCCTATATTAAAAGAAGCAATTTTTATTCCAAATATTCAAAAAAATGCCATTATTTTAGTAGGTATTCGTGGAAACT
Source organism: uncultured Candidatus Marinamargulisbacteria bacterium (assembly GCA_964002605.1). Lineage (GTDB taxonomy): Bacteria > Margulisbacteria > Marinamargulisbacteria > CAXFGY01 > CAXFGY01. Next base: position 13,088 of record CAXFGY010000006.1, on the reverse strand, counting down.
CAGCGATTTTGCCAACGTTATTACCGTTATATAAACATGTATCGTTGCGGCGTGTTATTTTACAAGCAATTAAGTTAATTGGAAAAAAAGAAAGTTTTTTATTTATTGTTCGTTTGCTTAATTACCCTGATATCTCTCAATATGCTGAACAAGTTATTATTAAAATTGGGCCGCCAATATTACCTAATTTAATTGTTGCTTTGACTAAACCTAGTTTTTCTAAAATTAATTTAATTAATTTAATTTTTATTATTGGGCCTGAAAAAGTAATGGATAAATTATATATTCTTGCTAAAAAAAATGATGAAATTGATGAATTAATAGCCCCTTTAAAAATTCAATATCCTCAATTAAATTTTTGTGATAAAGTGGTGAATTCTTGATCCTTACTTTAAATCCATTTATTATCATTTAATACTATGAGTTCTAAACCACATTTTAAGTCAATTGCTACTAATAAAAGGGGGTATTATGATTATGCGTTTAAAAATAAATTTGAAGTGGGCATTGTTTTAACGGGTTATGAAGTTAAATCACTTCGTCATAATAGTGTGACAATACGGGATGCATATGCACGTATTTTTAATGGTGAGTTATGGTTAATTGGGTGTCATATTCCTATTTATAAACCGGGGGGTCAATTTGAACACATTGATTCAACACGACGGCGAAAATTATTAATTCATAAAAAAGAATTAAAACGACTTATTGGTAAAACTCAAGAAAAAGGACTGACGCTAATTCCTTTAAAATTATATTTTAAAAATCATTTAGTAAAATTAGAACTTGGTTTGGGTCAAGCTAAGAAAAAATATGATAAACGTCATGTGATAAAAGAACGCGAGTTAAAGCGGGAACTTGATCGCGCTAATAAGCGTCAAGAATGATCTTAAATTAGTGTTCTAATGTTGTGTTTTTGGTTGTTGTTGAATTATACCATTGATATACTTCTGCATTTAAATTCCATTGTTGATCAGCAGGAGATTTTTGTTTTAAAACATGATTTTTACGTCTAAGGTAGTGGTTTGTAAACGGTCGTTCAATATCTGAAATTAAATCCCAAGTTCCTGCACCATATAGTGGTATTAATAATAGATACATTAATAGAAATAGGGAATTATTTTTAATACTCACTATTGTAGTTAGACACACTAAAATAAATTGTAACACTAGCGGTTAAAAGTAATAATGCCATTAATTGATGAGCAACAGCAATATATATTGGTACATGATAAATTAATGTGATAATTCCTAAAGCAAATTGAGTTATGGTAGAAATTAATAAAAAAATAACAGCACGTCTTTGAAACCAAGATAAACGTTGATGTAAAAGAGAATAACTGATTAGTATGACACTGAGTAGTAGGATAATTGCTAATATCCGATGAATAAATTGTACAGTAATAGGGTTATTAATTAAGTTATTCCAAATGGGGCGTAATTGTACGATTTCGTTTGGAACCCATTGATGTCCCATTTTTGGAAATGTATTCATAATATACCCTGCATCTAAACCTGCGACAAAGGCCCCATAAATAATTTGAATAATAATTCCAAAAATAAGTAATTTTACCCATTTAGTTGTTGATTTTTTAATGGGATAGCAGATTGGTTTGACTATTATTAACAGTGTCCACCAAATATAAATAAACAAAAAAAATGCTAAGCTTAAATGCAGCATTAAACGAATGTGACTAATATAAGGTTGATTAATTAAACCGCTTTTAACCATTATCCATCCCATAATACCTTGTGAAATAACGAGTCCACTCATTATGAATCCGCGGTAAATTAATTTTTTATCGAGTATTTTTAAAATACTTAATATTAATAATGGGATAATAATTGCAATTCCAATTAATCGACCCAACATACGATGTGCGTATTCCCAGAAAAAAATCCATTTAAATGATTCAAGTTGCATTGTCTGATGTAGTTGCTGATATTCTGGAAATTGTTGATATTTTTTAAAGGTTGCTTGCCAACTACTTTCAGATAACGGTGGTATAATTCCCATTATGGGGTGCCAGTTTACCATTGATAATCCGGAGTTTGTTAAACGAGTAATTCCACCAACCATCACAATTGTTATGATTAATGTACATACGCAAGATAGCCATATGATACTATATTTTTGCTTGTTGTTAATCATAAATTAATGTAATCAGAATCAATTTTGATTGACAAGGGTTTAATTTTTTTTGATCTAATTTGTGACTCAGATTATACTGTTATCAATGGTAAATTTTAAGCAACGTGCAAATCATGTTTTATCGCCTGTCATTGGTCGCTTTACTGATTTAGAAATTAGTTATGGAAAGGGGTGTTATTTATATGATTCTAAAAATGTTGCTTATTTAGATTTTTCATCGGGTATTGGGGTCACTTCTACCGGGCATTGTCATCCTGAAATTGTTAATGCTATTACTAAACAGGCGAATCAGTTGATTCACCCTTGTATTGGCATTGGTTTTTATGATGTTGTGATTACTTTAGCAGAAAAGCTTTCATCTTTACTTCAGCCAATGCCTTATTCTGTTTTTTTTAATCAAAGTGGTTCTGAAGCGATTGAAACAGCCGTTAAGCTTGCGACATATGTTCAAAATAAGCATCAAATTGTTGCTTTTAAAGGCGGGTTTCATGGTCGGACTTTGGGGGCATTATCATTAACTACATCTAAACTAAAATATCGAAAAGGGTATGAGCCGCTACTTTACCCTGTTAAATATCTAGATTATCCCAATACGTATCATTCTGAATTATCTGTTGATGATATGGTACAAAATATTATGACTACTACTATTTTAAACAAAGAGGTTGCTGCTGTTATTATTGAACCTATTTTAGGAGAAGGAGGATATTATATTGCACCATCTGAAGTGTTGTTAGCATTAAAAACCCGATGTGAGGCGTTAGGTATTTTTTTGATTTTTGATGAAATTCAATCAGGTATTGGACGTACAGGAGATTGGTTTGCTTTTCAGCAGTATCATTTAGTTCCAGATATTATTACAACAGCTAAGGGGTTGGGATCTGGAATGCCGATTGCTGCATGTATTGCTAAAAAAGAAATTATGGATCAATGGCCAGCCGGTGCTCATGGGGGGACTTATGGCGGTAATCCTGTGTCATGTGCCGCTGCTTTAGCTACTTTAAATGTTATTCAACCTTATTTAAGTACAGTTCAATCATTAGGGAAATATGGGTTGAAATTTTTAATAGATGAGATTGGTGATCATCCTTGTATTGGGGAGATTCGAGGCGTTGGTTTAATGATTGGCATTGAATTTGTAATGAATAAAAACACTAAAAAACCTAATTCTAATTTTATGAAAAGGGTAATTGAATATTGTTTAGAACATCATCTTATTGTTATTTCTTGTGGGATATATGATAATGTTATTCGTTTAATTCCACCATTAGTTATTGATCAAAAAACTTTTTTAAAAGGGTTAGGTATTTTTGTTGATGGAGTTAATGTAAGTGATTATTCATGGTAAGCGGTCAATTTTAGAGGCATTAAATGCAAATTATCCGATCAGAGAAATTATTATTTCTACTTCGCTTAAGCGTCATCAATCTGTTAGTGATTTAATTCGGCAGGCAGAGTCTTATTCTATTCCAATTCGTTCGGTATCACCGCAAGCGTTTAAACATAATTATCCTGAAAATGAAACTCAAGGTATTGTAGCACTTAGTCAATCGATTAATTTTAGGCCGCTGTCTATATTAAGTGATATTGATCAATATCCTAAGGTAGTGATCTTAGATCATTTAGAGGACCCTTATAATATGGGAGCAATTATCAGAACTTGTGAAGGGTTAGGGGTGAATGCATTAGTGTTTGGTAAAGATCGACAAGTTAAGTTAACACCTGGTGTTATTAAGGCATCATCAGGTGCCGTATATCACTTACCTTTAATTCAAGTTAGTAATGTTGCGCAATCTATCTTACAACTTAAAAAGAATGGATATTGGATTTATGGGACGGCTTTAAATGCTGGTGTTGATATAAATAAAGTAACGATTAATTATCCTTTTGTACTTGTAGTTGGGAATGAAAATAAAGGGATTTCAAAACGCGTTTCAAAAATGGTAGACTTAAATATATCTATTTCAATGGTGGGTAATATTAATTCACTGAATGTATCTGTTGCAACAGGAATACTTTTATATAAAATGGGATGTCATGAATAATACGAAATTTAAGCAGAAAAGTAGTATTCGTAGTAAAATTATGGTGCCTTTTATGGCTGTTATTTCAGTTATTATTGTTACTGTTCTTGTTATTTATACTGTGTTGATGTATAGGAATACTATGGCGTTATCGCAGCAAATGTTATTGCGTGATCAGAAAATAATTGCTTATAATTTTGAAAGTATTCAAACTGAGTTAGAAACGTTATTTTCAATTGCGCCTTATTTTAATCATCTTAGTCGTAGTAGCTTTGAAAAAATGCTTAATTATAATGAGTATTATCCTTTGTTTAATTGGAAAAAACTTCAGCTTTTTATAAACTCTTCTCAAACAAAGATGGGATCTACAGCGCTTTATCAACAGCTTTTTCGAAGGCCGGCGCCTTTAAAAGCATATATGTACAGTCAATTTCAAGAGTTTCGGTTTTTGTTTCTTGGGTCCTTTATTCCAAAATTAAAACGATTTAAGTCGCCGGTTGTTTTTGAGTGGCAGTTGTCTGATGTGACGTTAGATTATGTGCAGGAATTAATTGATAGTGAGTTTGCATTGGTGTTTTATTCTGATAATAAAGAGTTAGCTCATCTTGAACTTTTAACTGTCTCGCCATTAATTCAAGATTCGGTTGAGTTGCAATTAGCGATTAAGGAGGTATTAGGTCAAAAGAAGGAATTTGATTCCAAGCCTTTTTCTTATAAATTAGGTTCTCAAACTTATTTGTTTTCTTATCAGCAAACGCCATGGTTGTCGGATTTATATACAGTTGTTGTGACGCCTATTTACTCTGTTTGGGAAAGTAATTTGAGAATGATTTTTGTTTTTTTTCTTATATTGGCGATTATTGGAAGTTTTATTTATGTAATTTATGCTCTTATTATTCGTAAATTAACGTCTTCAATTGAAATTATATCTTCGGTGTCAAAAAAAGTAGCTGAGGGAGACTTAGATCAACATGTATATCTTGATAATGATGATGAAATTGGTAACTTATCGAACTCATTTAATCAAATGATTTTTAATTTAAAGGCGTATGCTGAAAATATTAAAGATGAAGTGTATCGTTCACAAGCTATTATTTCAGCAATACCAGAATGTATTATTGTGACTGATCTTGATAATCGATTAATTTTAGCAAATGAAAAAGCAGAGTTGATGTTTAATTTTTCTGGTAATCAGTTAAAAGGAAAAGCAATTTTAAAACATATTAATAATGATGAGTTTCGTGCGGCTATTAATGTTCAAAAAACAGATGGATCGGTTAGTAAGGAAATTACAATTAAGCATGATGATCAGGAAGAACGCATTTATTCATTAACATCTAGTTATGTTGAAAATCAATATGGTAAATTATTGGGTATTATTACTGTATTAAGAGATTTGACTCATGAAAGACAGATTGATTTGTTGCGTGACGGGTTTTTAAGAACAGTATCACATGAGCTTCGTACACCACTTACTTCAGTGATTGGTTTTATTGAAATTGTGATGACTGATTTAAAAACTAAAGAAAAAAAATCGAATCAAAATTATTTAGAAACCGCACTTAAAGAAGCAAAATTATTGAAGAATTTGATTGATGATTTGCTTGATTTATCACAATTAAAAGCTGGAAAATCCAATATGATTATTTCGGATATTTCAATTAAAGAGCTTGTTGATTCTTTAATTGTATCCATGAAGCCGTTAACAAAAGGAAAGTCATTAAAATTATTAGCAAATGAAATTTCTAAAGATACTCTAATTAAGGGGGATTATAGTAAAGTAAGACGTATTTTTTTAAATATTATCTCTAATGCAATTAAGTTTACTAAGAAAGGAGATATTATCGTTTCATGTAATGAAACTGAGCATTATGTTGCGATTTCTGTGTCAGATACAGGTATTGGTATTCGGCAATCTGAAAAAGAAATTATTTTTGAAAAGTTTCGTCAAATTGACTATTCGTCACGACGAGAATATGATGGTATTGGATTAGGATTATCTATTGTGAAAGAGTTGGTTGAAATGCATAAAGGGACGATAAAAATTGAAAGTGAGTATGGTAAAGGAAGTACGTTTACTGTATCGTTTCCGTCACTTAAAGAACAAATGATGATTTCTGATATTGCTTAATTAGTTTGTCGCGTTCTTGATAAGTGGTAGGAACTAAGGTGATATGACCTAATTTTCTTCCAGGTTGTTTTTCTTTACCATAATCATGAAAGTATATGTCTTTTTTTTGAGTTTTTTGAGTTGGGGTTGTTCCAATAATATTGATCATTGCAGGGTATTTTTGTGTTGTTGTTTGTCCTAGGCTTTTGCCAGTGATAGCGCGAATATGGTTTTCAAACTGGCTGGTTGCTGCACCTTCAATTGTCCAGTGACCAGTATTATGGACTCGGGGGGCACATTCGTTAATTATTAACTGATTATTGATGACAAAAAACTCTATTGCTAATGTACCAATGTAATTGTGATGCTCCATTAATTTTGATAAATATGATTTTGCTTTTGTATAGAATGGGCAATTTAGGCGTACAGTAGAGGTATGTAATATCCCTTGGCAATGTGTATTTTCTACCATGTCATAGGTGATAATGTTACCATTTATATCTCTTGTACCAATGATTGAAACTTCAGTATCAAATGGGATTACTTTTTCAGCGATAAATTGATTTGGTGAGATAAGTTGGTGTATTTTTTCAAGATCAGTTGCTTTTTTTAGTAAAAATTGACCTTTTCCATCATAACCATTCAATCTTTGCTTTAAAATGACTGGAAATATTTGGATATCCTTGTGATTATTGACGGGGTAAAAGGGCGCTATTGGAAGATTTAATGTTTTAAAATGTTGTTTTTCAGTTAAGCGGTCACGTTTAATTTTGAGTAATGAAAAAGCAGGATATAATAATGCTTTTTTTTGAATTTTTTCAACTATTTCAAGAGGTAGGTTTTCAAATTCCCATGTTACGATATCCACTTTTTCTAAAAATGATTTTAAAGCGGACTTATTCGAAAATTTTGCATTAATAAATGTACCACAATTTTTTGCACTTGCTTTTTTATTAGGATCCCAAATAACGACTTGATGGCCTAATAAGGATGCGGCATTAGCAAGCATTAATGCAAGTTGGCCGCCACCTAAAATTCCAATTTTCATTCAGCTGGTTTTTGGTTTGTTTCGATTTTAGAGTTCATTGTTTTAGTGGCTTGTTGTTCTCGAAATTGAAGTAGTTTTTGATGGATGGGAGGACTGTTAATTGCAATAATACTCACAGCTAATAGGCCTGCATTTTTAGCCCCTGCTGGACCAATTGCTACTGTTGCTACAGGTACACCTGCGGGCATTTGTACTATACTTAATAAAGAGTCCAGTCCATTTAATGTTGACGATTGGATCGGGACACCAATAACAGGAAGAATTGTTTGTGCTGCGACCATTCCAGGTAAGTGAGCAGCCCCACCTGCGCCAGCAATTATAACTTTGAGACCTTTTTTTATGGCTGATTGTGCATAGGTATTCATTATGTCTGGTGTTCTGTGGGCCGATACGATTTGGGTTTCATATTTAATATTGAATTCTTCAAGTATATCGGTAGCATTTTGCATGGTTTTCCAATCTGACTTTGAACCCATAATTACTCCGACCGATATCATATTAATTATCCTTTATTATTTGATAGAGGCATTAGTTTACCATATAAAGTAATGCTGCTGCAAAAAATCTGGCAATATTATATATTATTGAAAAATTTAAAGTTAGTATTATTTTTTTAATTATAAATTATTTGTTTTTAGTTTATTATTTGGTTTGAATAAGTAGTTACAGGTAAAATCGCCATTGAAGCTCTTTTCCTTTCGAAATTCCAATTCGTGAAGATATTTTAATTTGATTATGGTCAGCGCTTTTGCCGAATAATTGGATTGGACAGTTTGGGTTTAATAATGATAATCCATTCCATTTTGAATTAATGCCTAATCCGATTACTAATTTTGCTGGTCCATTTAATAGATTTTTAGTAGAGCGAATTTGGGGTCGGTTGTCTTGTATGAAGGAAATCCCTGTTGTTGCTTTAATGTTACGAATTAATACAGCAGCAGCATAACCATTTTTTTCAGTGACAAAGTTGAGGCAGTAATACATTCCATAAATAAAATAAATATATATATGGCCGGCTTCTTTAAACATGATTTGGTTGCGTTTTGTTTTTTTGCCTTTATAGGCATGACAGGCAGGGTCAGTTTCTGTGTAGGCTTCAGTTTCAGTGATAATGCCACCACAAGTTATATTTTTGTGGTTTACAATCAGTGTCATACCTAGTAGTTTTTTTGCGATTGTTAATGTGGAGTTTTTGAATAACTGTTTCATTGTTATAACTATGAATTATTATGAATATAATGTAAACTTTTTAATTATTATATTTTGATGTGAGATGATGTTGTGCTATGACTAAAACTATTAAATCAACGGCTGATTTAATTCAAGAAATTAAACCGACTTCTATTATTGCAAAAGTATTGCGTAAATTACCTAAAAATCAATTAATGCGTTCATTTAGTCAAGTGTACTTAGAGTCATTGCCTGATCGTACGTTAACATTGTATTCAGTTGATTATTTAGTTGACTTTATTCAGAGTCGATATCAGTTTTTTATCACTTATATTGATCAAACTCAATTTCATTTTAATTTAACCAAGGATGATGGTCGTCAATTAACTAAAGAGGTCTATATTTTAGAGCTTACTTGTCCCGACGCTTATTTTTTATTGATTACTATTGAGTTGATGTTAAGGCGTTATGATGTGCGCATTACAAAAATGTATCATCCTATTTTTCAAATTCAACGCCAAAATAATCAGGTTATTGATATTCAAAAACCTCAAAAAGGGGGAGAGTTGAGATCAAGTATTTATCTTGAATTTGAGGTTTCATTTCATGATCAGTCGTTGATTTCAGAAATTAAGAATGAAATTTCCCAAAAAATGGTAGCGATTCAGTTTGCGCAGCAAGATCATACCGCTATGGTTAATTTATTAATGGACGTAAAGCAGCTGATGCATCAGCATAAAAGCCCGGTTCCTCATTTTCATGAAGAATGGATTGATTTAATGGATTGGCTTAAAGATTATAATTATTCTTTTTTTGGGTATTGTTCATTTGATTTGAAAGAAAAAGGGAAGTCTTCAGTTGTATTAGATCATAAATCTTGTTTGGGGATTTTAAGAGATGAGTTTTTGGTAAAGGATAAAGCACTATTAGAGGTAATGAAAAAACAATCTTTGAGATTTATTGATTATCGATCTCCTTTTCTTTTTGATACTATTCCCTATGAAAGTCCGATTCAGCGTTTTGAAAATTTGATGCGCTTAAGTATTAAAATTCCTGTTTCCCGTACACATGTTATTGAACATAATTTCATTGGTTTATTGAAGCGTAGTTCATTATTAGTGAAAAACCAAGATACACCTATTATTCGTTTAAAAATGGACATGATTATTAAAAATAAACATTTGTTACCTGGTAGTTATGATTATAATCAAATTATTCGTATTTTTACTTATACGCCTAAATTTGAGTTATTTAGAACGCCTACTGAATTGATGTATCAAATGGTTGATAATTTATTGTCTATTACTAATCCAAATGATGTTCATTGTTTTACACGTCGTGAATTAGATGCGCATCGTACATTTTTGATGGTGGTTATTCCGGTCTCTTTGCATACTCAGAAAAATTGTGAATTGATAACGGACTTTTTGTGTGCTCACATTCCGCATGATTCTTATGAGCTTATTGAAGTTAAAGGGATTCATTTGTCTTGGATTAGTTTTATTTTTGATCAACCTCAACAGACCAACTATCAATTGGATATTAAGTTTTTAGAAAATGAAATTAAAGAAAAAATAAAGCCTTGGGAAGAGTTATTAAAAAGCGCTTTGTTAGCACATTTTTCAGTTAATGAATCTAATCAATTATATAAAAAATACTTTTTAATGTTTCCGCCGCACCATCGTGTTCGACGTACCCCTCACGAAACAGTTCGTGATATTATTTTTTTAGAAAAACTTTTGGACTCTGGTTCTATTCAGTTTAATTTGGTTCCTTTTATATTTTCAGACTCTATTTTACATAATAAAGCATCGATTTTATTTATTTATAACCTTGATAAAATTGATCTTATTCATATTATGCCTATTTTACATAATTTAGGAATTCATGTTTTTGATGAGTTAACAACTAGAGTTGGGTCTCGTGAAAACATGATGGCATATATTCATTCTTTTCGTGTAGCTCATCAAGACGATACGTATTCTAAGCTTGATGAAGATGCTTTGCAGCTATTACTAGTTGATTTGTTAAATGCGGTGTTTAAAGGCTATACGAGTAATGACCCTTTAAATGCGTTGGTTGTGAAATCTTACTTATCTTGGCAGCAAGTTAATATTCTTAAAACTTATCGTGCATATTTGCTGCAAATTGATGTTTCCGTTAGTCGAGAGAAAATTAATAATACGTTGTTAAAGCATTCGAATGTTTGTAAGCTTTTGTTAGAGTATTTTAGTGAACGATTTGATCCTAAGATTAAAAAATCAGTTGAATATCGTCAGAAAGGTCGTTTAAAAGGTGTTAAAAATCAAATTTTAGATTATTTGCGTGAAATTAGTGACTTGACTGAAGATATTGTGTTAATGCGGTTATTTTCCATTATGGAAAATACTTTGCGAACTAATTTCTTTACAATAAAAGATAATGATTATTTTATTTCAATAAAATTAGATACACAAAAAATTACTTTGCCAGGTCCTGTTCCCTATCGAGAAATTTTTGTTTATGATGCTGAAATGGAGGGGACTCATATTAGATTTGGACCTATTTCTCGTGGCGGATTACGGTGGTCGGATCGTCGTGATGACTTTCGTCGTGAAATTTTAGACCTTGTTAAGACGCAGCAGACTAAAAATGTTGTTATTATTCCTGTAGGGTCTAAGGGTGGATTTGTAATTAAGAAAACAGTTTCATCAGTTCAACTTGCGGATGAATCAAAGTTACAGTATCAAAAATTCATTAAAGGTTTACTTGATATTACAGATAATGTGAATGATAAAGGGGAGGTGGTGACTCCTTTAAACGTTGTTTGTTATGATGATTATGATCCTTATTTAGTTGTTGCTGCGGATAAAGGAACAGCTTCTTTTTCAGATTATGCGAATGAAGTATCGCAAGAATATCAATTTTGGTTAGGAGATGCATTTGCATCTGGTGGAACTTATGGATATAGTCACAAAGAAGTGGGTATTACTGCAAAAGGGGCATGGGAGTGTGTTAGGCTTCATTTTAAAGAAATGGGACAAAATGTTCAAAAAGATCCAATAACAGTTTTAGGTATTGGAGATATGTCAGGAGATGTTTTTGGAAATGGCATGTTACTTTCTAAGTCACTTAAATTACAGGCAGCATTTAATCATATTCATATATTTTTAGATCCAAATCCAGATGCTAGTCTTGCATGGAAAGAGCGACAACGATTATTTAAGACAGATAAATCTCAGTGGACAGATTATAAATCAACGCTTATTAGTAAGGGTGGAGGGGTGTTTGATCGTTATGCTAAGAAAATAAAGTTATCATTACAAGTTCGTAAAATGTTAAATACATCACATAAAGAATTAAATGGGGATCAGCTTGTCAAGCTTATTTTACAAATGTCTGTTGATTTAATATGGTTTGGTGGGATTGGGACATATATTAAATCTGATAGTGAGACCCATTATGATGTGGGTGATCCAGCCAATGATGTCATTAGAATTAATTATTCTGATTGTCATGCTAAGGTTGTGGGTGAGGGGGCTAATTTAGGGATGACTCAGTCTGCACGTATCGAATTAAGTCGTAAAGGCGTACGATTAAATACTGATTTTATTGACAATTCAGCAGGGGTTAATATGTCAGATTATGAAGTTAATTTGAAGATTTTCCTTTCTCAATTAATGTTGGATCAAAAAATTAAAACCTTATCTGATCGTAATGATTTATTAAAAAAGATGACTAATGATGTTACGGCTTTGTCTATTGCGAATAATCGTAAAAATCATTATTTGTTATCGATGGATCAGTTAAGATCACAGCAAAATAGTACATTGTTTTTTAAATTAATTACTCATATGGTTACTAAAAAGCAGCTTAACCCTATCGAGGAACATATTCCTGATTTAGGGGAGCTTGAAGATATACTAACGCATCATGAAATGTTACCTCGACCATTATTAGCGACTATTCAGGCTCATGTCAAAATGGTTATATATGAGCAATTAATTCATTCTGATGAAATTGAAAATGAGAATTTAGATTTTTTATATACTACTTATTTTCCTGCTTTAATTTATGAATTATCCCCTCGAACCAGTGGAAAGCATCGGTTAAAAAAAGAAATTATTTGTACGTTGGTTGTGAATTATATTATTAATCAAGCAGGGGCTAATTTCTTTTTTAAGATGGAGCAGCTAACTAACAAGTCTGTTAGTGATATTGCAATTGCTTATTTATTAGTTAATCAATTAATTGATGGTTCTGATTTGAAGGAAATGATTTTAAATTCCTCTTTGTTATCAGACCAGCAATATTATAATTTATTGCGTGTTGAAAATATTATAGAAGTGGTTGTTCTTGATTTATTACAACTACCTAATATTGATTTGTCTTTAACATTGCTTACTCAATTTAAAGATATAAAAAAGATGCTTTTACCAGATCCTGATGAAGAATTATCTGTTAGATTGGATCAAATGGATCGCTTTAATGAACTATGTAATTTATTTTATTTAGATCAGTTTAAACATATTAATCTTAAGGATGCTAATCATATTTTGATGTCTTTAGATGTTATTTTTGAGTTTGATTTTATTAAAACACAAT
>CAXFGY010000005.1:0-25308 GCA_964002605.1 uncultured Candidatus Marinamargulisbacteria bacterium | reverse complement strand
GTAACTTGTCGATTTTTTCACTGTAAATTTTTCCATTAAAATTAACATTATAGAAGACTGACAAATCCCTTAAGATACCATTCAGTGAAAGACAATCACCTCTATTAGGTGTCAACTCCATGTTTAAGATATCGCCATCTATTTCATGCTCATGTCCAAGTTGAAATAAACTTTCAGAAATCATTTCTATGCTTGGATTTTCTTCAATCAGGCTAACTAAATGGCTATATGAAATCTTCATTTCCGAATATTGCGACAGTACCATCTTTTTTCAAACTAGCTCCTTTACCCTTATTTAGAGAATACCAAGTTTTATTAGGTTTAATTCCTATTATTTTAGGCGTTTCTATTTATTTTTATCATATCTATTACAAAAAAATTACGCATCAAAAACAAATACATTTAATTGGCATTATGAGTATTGGTTTACTATTTCACGCATTTTACCATATGCTATTTTCTATTGGATGGGTTCATTGGTATTGGTACTATGTACCGCATTCTTTATTGATGGGACTTATAATTATGTTTTATCATCGTAATAAGTGGATTCATTATAGCGTTATTATTGTTGGATTGATATTCATTCCCTTTTTATACTATGAAAAGGTTTCATTCCCACATGTAAAAAGTAAATTTATAGTTGACTTATTAAAAAACCGAAACATTAAAAATCAAACTATATTAGTATCTGATTGGCCAGGATATGTTGCTTATTATTCCAATAACTATGTTATTGCAGCTGACTTTTTAACAGGAAATCGATTTGTATATAATAAAATTATCCAACAGAGCGTAGATGCGTTTACTTATATTTCATATTTGTCTCAAAAAGAAAATAAGCCACTAACTTATATTATAGATGCCGGAAATGTTTTTTTAAACTTTGATACTAAAAATAATAAAATTTTATTTTATGATCCTAAAAGAATATTTAAAAACAAAAAAATTATTGGCTCTATGTCGCTCAACCCAAATAATTTTGAAAACTTTAATGGTGATAAAGTATCTCTCTATTCTTTATAGTTTTCATTGTTTAAATACCATTTAAGGAATAATTTTAATGGTAAACATAATCCATTTCCATACCCATTTACTATATAGGCTGTGTCGCGAAATGCCTAATGTTCACAATTTTCAACTTCGTTATGTAGTGCTGCACCACTTCCTCAGGCGATAAATTGCAAATCTTATGCTTTTGGCGACATCGCATTCAATCGATTTTTTCTGTTTTCAGTCCCAATATCTCTGTTTGATGTGCTGCCAGGTACAAATTATATCCATTCCGAGTATAACATCGTGCAACGTCTTGTCCGATGTCACTATTAGCATCAATAATTAATAGATCATCCATTTCATAATCCTAATCGTTGTAATTGAAATGAATTAAATCTTTTGTTTAATTCATAATTTTTTAGTCACATTTCTTCGGCTCACGGACATAAATCACGGTAATCCAAGCCCAATATTTAATATAAGGCACTTTAAATAAGACTTGATCTATCGCCTCTAATAATCGACATAAAATTCCAAAAAAGAAAAAGCGTCTAAATGGAACTGCTAGTAATGTCAATAATGCAAAACATTTAATTTCAACATGATTAAAATAACGATTTAATTCACCTAATTCATATCGTGTTAATGGATGTTCATCTTCCGTCCGCATAGAAGGTGTTAAACGACGATATAAATTAATGAATGGGTTATGGCCTAACGGCTCTAAAAAAACAGCCTTTCCTGTTGGTGTCAGTAACCGATGTAACTCCTGGTAACACGTTTTTAGTTCAAGATGATGAATAATAGATGTCCCCACAATCAAATCAAATTGACTATCTTCAAATGTTGTTTTTTCAGCATTCATAACATAAAAGCAAGCATCTATATTATTAGCTTTGCTTTGTTCTTGAGCTTTATCAATGCTTTGTGGTGAAATATCAATGCCAGTAACAAAGGCGCCATTTTTAGCCCATTCTTGAGTTCCACTGCCAGGCCCACAGCCATATTCAAGTATTTTTTTTCCTTTACACAGCTGAATAATGAGTGACTGATAATAAGTCCGAGCATTCTTTTGAACTGCGTAATATTTATGAGTCGCTAAGCGAGCGACGCCTTCTTCACCAACTAATTGATCATGAAAATTTTTTTCTTTTTCTAAACGCTTTGATTCTGATGACATAGAATTACATTTATCATACCTTTTTAATAAAAAAAAACATAGTTTTTTTATCTTAATTATTATAAAATTACAGTGTCTATGTATACACCTAATACATTTAATCGTTGGATAGGAATTTTTTATACGATATTTTTAGTAACGCTTGTTATCGGTACACCATTACTGTTTAGCTCCCTTACACGCTCTGTTTTTGAAGTCAATAAATTATTACTTTTACGTTACAGCACTTTAATCACCCTTTTTTTATGGCTATTTCACTATCTATTTCTCAAAGATAATAATGCACTAGATCATAATCAAACCAATTCATACGGTATTGGTTCTTTTTCATGGAAAAAAATTGGCCTAGAAAAAATTGTCTTAATATGGTTAATCTTTAATGCTATCTCTACAATTTTTTCACCTAACATTTATGTTAGCATTATTGGCGCCTATGACCGCTGGGAAGGAATAATCACTTTAATTAACTATATGATTCTATTATATATGTTTGCTAAATTAGTCACACAAAAGTACCAATTATTTTGGATCTGCGGCGGCATTTTAGTTTCAACAGCACTATCAGCGTACTATGGTGTCCTACAAAGTGTAGGTTATGATTTTATGCATTGGAGTGCAGACCCTACCTATCGCGTATTTGCATGTATTAATAACCCTGTTCATTATTGTGCCTATGTTGGGATGGTTTTTCCAATCGGCGTCGCACTAACATTATTCTTAACAACAAAAAAACCACCTAATACTTTAACAACCCTATCGCCACTTGTAATAAAGGCTATTAAATCGCTTATACTATTAGTGGGTATCAGTATCTATGTTTCAATTTTTTCTCCCGAATTGTTTTCAACCTCATTTAGTCAATTCCTTTTACTCTTAGGCTTAGGTGTTTTTGTTTCCGAATCATTAACGCAAACCCATTTAAATTGGCAAAACATTATAAAGTGGGGAGCGTTCATAGGAATTCTTTTTAGTTTATCTGCTGTCAATATCATTACACTTAGCAAGTTTGACTGGGTGGCATTTTTCACAATCTTATCACCCTATGTCATCTTAGCGGCGTGGCCCAATAAAACTGAAATGCTTCATCGACTACTATTTATTGGGACGAACCTTATTTTTTATACAATGTATTTATCGTTTTCACGAGCAACTTGGGTTGGTTTTTTTCTCGCAACACCTTTGTTTTTTTTAGGATGTACTTATGGCTTAAAGTCATCAAGTCAATTACGATTTATCCGTTCATTTTTTTATAAAGTTGGCTTTGTTGTCAGCCACGTACTTCTTTATAATTTTGATCTATATTCTTTTGGCGGGTTTCCGATGGCTATTACACTCTTATTATTTTTAACTTTCTTCCTATTATCTTTTTATAATGAACATAATAAATTTTCTTTTCAGTTAATTTATCCTTTGATACTAATGTTACTTGTTATTTTCACATTTCACTCTATTCCATTGCCTATTTCTGGAAGTATAAAATTGATACTGATTAGTACGATAATGTTTTGGTCGCTATTGACTTATCAAAAATCACCCCTTCTCTATCAGTTAATCTTAATCACATTATTTTTAGGGCACTTACAATTTACGAGTCAAAGTCTAATAAACTTAATTTATTTTCTTTTTCTTGCGATTAGTTATATTGTGACTTTATATAAAACGAACCACTCAAATACAACTAAAATCGTATGGATATTGAGTTATTTATTAGTAATGGGTATTGCGATTATTCTTCCTAAACTACCTGTCCTTATTTATGACTTTAAATTACTCTTAGTTTCTAGCCCAATGTTATTGGTACTTCTTGTCATATTGGGTTTGATTGCTTCTATTTGGGGCATTTTCATTCTTTCTTTTCCTACTCATATCCAAAAAAAACCTCAATTTAAACGATTTTTAATCGTTATTTCAATTTTTATCTTTTTAATTACATTCTCAATGAAACATCACCTCGAGCAAAATAACTCATTAATGACGCAGTCTCAAAACTACATTGAATCTAAAAAAATGGCGGGACGTGCGGGACAAAAACTCAATAAAAATGTGTATAAAAATACTGCTCGTATTGCAATGTGGAAAAGTGTGCCGCAATGGACTTTTGACTATTGGCTATTAGGGTCTGGACCAGATACTGTGAAATTTATGTATCCCCGTTATCGACATCATACTTATGGCATTTTAGAAGGCGGACACAATTACACCCCAGATAAACTTCACAATGAATATTTTAATACACTTACGACGCGTGGTATCACTGGGTTTGTAATTTATTATTTTGGTATTATTTTAGGTTGGGTTATTCTCATTTTAAAACGGGGCTATGAAATAAAAGATTCGCCTTACTTTTATTTGATGTTTGCAATGCTTACAGGTGCTGGTATTTACTTAGGCCAAGTCTTATTCAACTTTGGTGTTGTCGCCACATTAGTACTGTTTTATGTTTTAATGGGTTTAGGTTGGGCAATTGTGACGCACCCTAGCTATCGTTTGAAAAATAGTTCGGATTAATTAATATGGCAACCTCCACATCACGCTTATACTTTGGACTCAGTAAGAATAGTATTATAATTCTTATTATTGTATTTATTTTATTTTTCTATGTTGCCTATTTATTTTTACTCCCTTATAAAGCAGAACGTCACTTTCGTGATGGTTACAATAATACCGTATTAAAACGATATTCAATTGCTATCGATCACTTGCTACTCGCCCAAAAATATGCCCCATGGGAAACGCATTATCAAATTCAATTAAGTCGTACTTATGAAGAATATGCTGCCCAACAACCATCAACACGATTAAAAATGGCCTATTACAATAAAATTGAATCTCTATATATTAATATGATGAAACTTGATCGTTTTAGCCCTTGGATTAACAGCAGACTATCTAGTCTTTATTTAACGATGATGGCTTTAGATAATCAGAGAAATTATAAAGAAATGGCTTTAAATAATGCAAAAATAGCAGCTGAAAAAGATTCTCAAAACCCATTATTTCAACTTAATTATGCGTCATTTTTACATCGAGAAGGTCAATTAGATGCTGCTAAACCCTTTTATTTAAAAACGATTGATTATGATCCTCGTATGTCAGAAGCACATTACAATTTAGCTAATATCTATCAGCAAGAAGGCCAATTAGATAAATCCTTAGACCAGTATTTAACGCTTTATAAAATAACCCCTAAATTTCCCAATATTGAACTTGCAATAGCAAATGCTTATATTCAGCTTAAGCAACCAAAGGAAGCGATCACTTACCTTGAAAAAGCAATCGAAAAAAAAATAGATAAAAACTCATTAAAAGTTTTAACAAATTTATACCTTCAAACTAAGCAATGGAATAAAGCGGTTATATTTTATCGTCAATATTTTGACACCTTTGGGCTTTCAGAAGCCCTTCATGCTTATTATGTGCAGGCATTAATTCAAACAAATACAAAAGAAAATATTGTTGAAGCCTACCAGTCATTAATTATATTTCTAAAACAATTCCCTAATAATACATTGGCTAAAAAACAACTTTCTCAAATCAAACCTTATATTAAAGTCCAGTGACTCAAAAAATATTATATGCCGTTTTAGTTGGTGTTAATATTAAATCATCTCAATGGAGTGCTAAAGATTCATTAGCAGAGTTAAACGCACTTGCTTCATCTGCAATGATTAAAACGAAAGCAACGCTGATCCAAGAACGACATTCCTGTCATTCCAAACATTATATTGGGACAGGCAAGTTGATTGAACTCAAAGATCTTATTACGACACATCAAGCACAGGTCATTATTTGCGACGATGAATTAACACCGAATCAAACCACTTTTTTAGAAAACTACTTTAAACTCAAGGTGTTGGATCGTACAAGTCTCATTTTAGATATATTTGCATCACGGGCACAAACTTTTGAAGCCCAACTACAAGTTGAGTATGCGCAACTAAATTATCTAATGCCTCGTTTAACTCGATTATGGACTCATTTATCTCGTCAAAGTGGCGGTATTGGCTCACGTGGACCTGGAGAAACGCAACTTGAAACTGATAAAAGAGAAATTCGCAAGCGAATGACTCATATTAAATCCAAGCTTAAAAAAGTGCAAGATCAACGTCAATTACGTCGTCAAAAACGCATGAAGTCTGCAACTATAACTGCTGCTCTTATTGGCTATACCAATGCGGGTAAATCAACTTTAATGAACCAATTAACGGATGCCGGTGTTGTTGCTGAAAATAAACTTTTTGCTACATTAGACCCAACTTCACGTCGATTTCAGCTTCCTAATAAACAAGAAATAGTTTTGACAGATACTGTTGGGTTTATTCAAAAACTCCCTCACCACCTGATTAACGCCTTTTATTCAACATTAGAAGAAGTAACCTATGCTGATATTTTAATTCATGTCATTGATAGCTCGCATCACAATATCCATAACGTCCTTGAAACATCACAGGTAATTATTTCTGATCTTAAACTCAATGATACGCCGATGCTCTATGTTTTTAATAAATGGGACTTAGTTTCCAAACCTAATCAAATTAAATCTGCATTTCCATTACATACACCTGCTGTACATCTTTCCGCGTCCGACCCCCAGACATTTGCATCGCTATTTAATCAGTTAACCCAAATAATCGACACATTTCATCATACTTATGAATGGTTAATTCCTTATTCTAAAACACGTTTAATTAATCTTATTCGTCAATATGGACGGTTAATATCAGAATCTCATGAAGAAAAAGGAACACAAGTTAAAGCAACATTAAATTCAGTTCATGCTGAACAAATTATGAATGACTTATGGGGAGACTAAAAAAAACGTATTAATTATTCTGAGTAATTTGCTAAAATTTTTATTTAAGGGGCTGTCATAAAATACAAAAATTTGATCGATTGCGATGTTAAATAAGGCCTAAGACTTGTAACTTATGGGACTGTCGCAAAACAGAAAAAATCGATTAAATACGATGTCGCCAAAGGCATAAGATTTGCAATTTATCGCCTGAGGAAGTGGAGCAGCGCACCATAACGAAGATAAAAATTGTGAAGCGTAGGCAATTAGCGACAGCGCTAACCTAACACCCAAGGCCTTGTCTAATTTGCGTCGCTTCTAGGAAAGTGCCCACGAGCGTATTTCGTGAGCCCCCGAAGGGGATATGGATCCGAGACGGCATTTAACGACGAAGATATTTAAATCAGCAGGGCCTGTTTAGCTACTCCTTCTGAAAGTATAATACTATTGCAACGGTTGTAAATGTTGACACAATAGGTAATGCCCAAAATAAACTTAAAAATATATCAGAGAATGATGCTGTTACAATAAATTTAAAATTTAATATAATAAATAATAACAAAATACCCATACTCTTCATTCGTACAAATTGAATTAATTTATTAATTTTATTATCATATGTGATGATTTTTTCATTACTTTTTTTTACTTTTTCATAAATAGAACTAACTAACTGTAATTTAAATTGATCAGAAATATCATGTGATATTTTCATTAAAATACACTCTGTCTCTGCGACCACATCTGCTGTAGCCAATTCTTTTTCTGAAAAAAGTGACATTTCACCGCAAATATCATTTTCAACAAATGTCGCGACTTTAATGACTTTATTTGGATATTTATGATCTGATAAATATACGCCCAACGAACCTGAAACAACAATATAAAAATAATGTTGTGGCTCATCTTTATGAATAATGTATTCATTTTTATTATATTTTAAAATCTCAATTTCTGATAAAAACTGCTTAAACTCTCCATTTGATAGTTGTGATAGAATTGCTTGTTTTTGAAATTGTCTACTTCTCTTTTTAATCATTTTTTACTCCTTTAAATGTATATACTCAACCCCTCATATGCACAAGTAACAGATAATGGGTATTTCTTCTTTTTTAAAAAAAATAATATTTGATTTTTAATTTTATCCATATCCTGATCTGTTCTTTGAGGATCATGATGCGTCAAAATAAGTTGCTTAACCTTGGCTTCCTCTGCAAGTTTACATACTTCTTCATAATGGCTATGCCCCCAGCCTATTTTTTGATTAATTTCTTCAGGTAAATATTGACCATCATGAATTAATAAATCACTTCCTTTAAAAAAATTAACTAATTCTTTTCGTGATGTTGTTTTAATTTTCTTCATTGATAATTCATTATCGGAACAACAACAAATTATTTTGTTATTGTACGTCAATTTATAAATTGTAAACCCACCTGGATGATTACTTGGTAACGTTTCCATATAAATGTCATATTTTTCAAAATGATTAAACGTCTTAAATTGATGAAATATTCTTTTACTTTGTAATAATTCTGGTAATACCGGATAATTTTGATCTTGCATTTGAGAAAACGCATATTTTTCCCATCCTTTTTTTTGATCTGCAATGCAATAAACTTCTTGATTTGGCATGTAAAACGGCTTAAAAAAGGGAATCCCTTGAATATGATCCCAATGAAAATGAGTAAAAAAAATATAAATAGGCTTATCAAATAACTTTAGCTGCTCACCTAATTGAACTATACCCGTTCCTGCATCAATAATAAATTCATGTTGATTGTTAATTTTTATTTGAATACATGATGTATTGCCACCGTATTGTGTATACTCTGATCCTGACGCTGGCATTGACCCTCTTACTCCCCAAAACTTTACTTCTATCATGTTTTCTTTACCTTACTAATATAGGTATATAACTGACCTTTTCCTTTTACTTGCGTATTGCCTCGTGCTTTAAACTGATTCTTAATATCTTGAGGTAATAATTTATATGTTCTACTAGTTACTTGAATGGCATTCCCAATTCCTGTTTTTTCCATTCTACTGGCAATATTAACGGTATTGCCCCATAGATCATAACTAAATATTGATTGTCCAATGACACCTGCTATTGCAGTTCCGGAGTTAACTCCTATTCGTAACTTTGAATTAATATTATATGATCCACATATATCTAAAAACTTTCTAATCATTTCTTGAGATGAGTAAACAATATTTTCAACATTCACTTTCTTTTCCTGCTCTACTAATCGTGTACTTGCCATATAACAGTCCCCAACTGTTTTCACTTTTTTAATATTATTCTTACTAATAATGGTGTCAAACTGAGTAAATACTTCATTTAAAAATGATACCGTTTGAGCCACACCAATTTTAGTTGATATTTTTGTGAAGTTAGCAATATCAGCAAACATAATATCAGTATTTGAGATTGTATCTGCAATTACCTTTTCTTGATTTAAAACACGTTCAACGATTGTCTTAGGCAATATATTAAATAATAACTTTTCTATTTTGTTCTTATTTTTTTCAATTTCCTCATTTTTTTCTAATAACTCATCAGATACTAATGCTAATGAATGTTGAGCTCGAGCACGTTGAATAATAAGGTCATCAAAGGCAATATTACAAGACATAATAAAACGTTGTAAGTCTTTTGGAATTTCTTTCTCAGAATTAACTGCTAAATATTTTCTTAATAATCTTGAAAGTAATCGATTCATCTTTCACTAATTGTTGTAATTGTCATTGTTTGATTATGTAATAAACTTTTTTGTAATGTTGATTGATTAATAAAGAAAGGACAGATTTCTCCATATGAATAAAAACCTGTAAAAAATGAACTTGGTGAATTAAATTGATTAATCACTTCCTCAATCTCTTCTTCTGACTGCTGCCCCATTATGAGCTTTCTTCCCACACAGCTAATCATAATGACTAAGTCTGGATTGTTAATCGTGTTCATCATCGCAATTTTTGATGCTTGAATTGCACCTAAAATTAAATCTTCTGTACTCGCTTGCATCATTTGAATGATACAACCCTCTGGAATATCGCCTGCAAATATAAGCGACTTTTTATCATGATCTACGCCAACGACAGTTCTTACAATAGGGTTATCTGATTCATTAACAATTAAGTCGCCCGTGTTATCGACTAAACTTAAAGGAAATAATAATCCAGAAGCAGGCAATTCATCTGCTTGATCTTTTAAATATAGCTTATACAAATCTAAGGCAGATTGATGATCTAATTCATACAATATATTATTGACTGATTTTGTTACTTTACGTTTTGGACCAAATGGAAGCCACCCTCCTTTTGAACCATAACCAATATGTAAATTACTTCCATAAAACCCAATAATGACGACTTGCTTCAGCTTATTGTTACCGTTAATACCTAACGTGGTTTCTTTAAAACCTGCCCCATCTCCACATAGTCCACCCGTTATAATTGTTTCTTTAGAGATACGTTTATAAATACCATTAATAAGTTCCGTTGCATTTGTATTGACCCCATCTGATAATACAAAAACATGTTTAAGATTACTTTGATCTAAATTTTTAGCTAATTGATATCCAGCTTCAAAACTACTTTTATACTTTGTTAAATCATCTTGAAATGCTGCTATTCTACTATTTTTAAATTTAACGACTGTAAGTGATAATGTATGATCATACATACGGTTATTATGAATTTCACCTGCGGTTGAACCACATAATATAATTGCTTTAGAAAAATTTTTTTTAATATGATCAATATGACTTTTAGATTGAATGAGATCTCTTTCTCCAAATACAATAACCCAATCTGCATTTTTACAGTTGCTACTACCTAATGGTTTATCCCATCCATTTTTTCGTGTATATAAGTACTGCTCGATTTTCATCGTACATTTCTCCTTAATTACTATTTGAAAACCATATAAATTTCTTATACCCAGTAAAAAAATAATTTAAACATTACTATTAATTAATATTCTTATTATTATAGAACTGTTGCAAAATAGAAAATTTATCGACTGAGATATCGCCAAAGGTCTAAGATTTGTAATTTGGCTCTATCACGAAATGCCTAATCTTCATAATTTTCACCTTCGTTATGTAGTACATCTACACTTTCTCAGGCGATAAATGGCAAATCTTATGCCTTTGGCGATATCGCATTCAATCGATTTTTCTGTTTTGCGACAGTCCTAATTTCTTACCTTAGGCGATGTAGCAGGCTACAAAAAATGCGAACATTGTGGAAATTAATCATAGCCCTTGTAATGAATTTATAGCAACGATTTATGTATAAACAGTACTAATTTTAGTAAGTCTTTAATATAAACTATTTGATTTATTAATTACTAATTTGATGTTCAAAAAGTAATAAAACTTCTTTTGTATGACCAAAAAATGCAGCTATTTTTAAAGGTGTGTCATTAAAATTATCTTTGATATTTGTTTGTGCATTATGTTTAATCAATGCGTTAATAATATCAATATCTCCATGTTGAGCAGCCCAATGTAAAGGCGTTCTCCCAAGATCGTCAACCGAATTAATAGGTATTTTTGGAATTAACAAATCTACAATTTTACTATTGCAATTTGCAACTGCATAATGCAACAATGTACGATTATAAAAATCTCTATGCTTTAAGTCATTACTATCACCAAGTAATAACTTAACAACATCAAAATGGTTATAATATATACTAATGTGTAACGGTGTAATTTTATTTTTTTCATCTTTGATATTAATTTTTGCTTTTTGTTTAATCAAATACTTTATAATATCAACATTGCCCTTTATCGCTGCAATATGTAAGGGAGTCAATCCATTTTTTTCTTTCACATTGATACGTGTATTATTTTCTACTAATAGTTGAACAACTAACAAATTTTGATTGTAAACTGCCCAATGCAGAGGCGTCCACTTTAAATATCCTTTAGTGTTAACTTTAATCTGATGATCTAATAATAATTGTACAAGCTCAATATAATTACATTTAACAGCTAGCTCTAGTAATGTTTCTTGTTGAGCTGTTGTAATATTTATATTAAGGTATTTCGTTTTATTATTTAATAAATACTTTACTAAATTATAGTGTCCTTGTCTCACGGCCCAAATCAATTTATCATGATTATCAACAATAGACTCTACAGCTGATTCGTTATTAAAATAAAATGATTTCCACGATATATTAAACGGTTTAGGGCCACCGTATTTACCATTACATTGTTTTTTCCAATCTTTTTCAACAAATGCATCTACTAATATTGTTTTAATAACTGCTATTCCGATTTTATTGTTAAATTCTGCTTGGTTTTTATAGGTTCTATCTGGAAATATATATAAATGCGCGTCAGTTGTTAAATTTGCTAATTGGTGCCAACATTTAATAATTCCTTGACGGGCCACTTTATCATGAGGGCGATTAGTAAGAATTAGCTTAAATGTGTCAATTGCTTGAATATATTTTTCTTTTGCTACTTGAATATTGCCAGATTCTTCAAACTCTTTTGCTTCTTTCCATAATAAGTTACCTTGTTCTATAGGCACTAACTCTGTTTGTTTATAAACTGTATCTAATGTACCCAATATATTACTCCTAAAATAAAAATTTAATATACCAGTAATATGTTATATTGTGAAGATTTAATAACTCATACGTTTCTTTTTAATTGATTATTTGTGTGATTTTTTTTAAACATGCTAACTGAAACGATTTATTCCAACTATTGGTCAAAACAAAATCTGAATGACTATTATACCACTGCCTAGACTCTTGATGCTGTAAGATACGTTTATATAAAGGTTGTTTTTTAATAATTTGATTTGTCGTTGAGTCAATTGTTATAATAAAGTCACATAAATACTCTAATTTCATTTGATAAATAAGTGCCCCAACAATTAATCCTTTTCTCGTTTTTTTAATCCACTCTTGAACTTCAAGTTTCATCATAGGGTGAATGCAATGGTTTAATTTTTTTAACTGCTGAGAACATGAAAAAACAATTTTCCCTAATTTTTCTCGAGATATACCCCCATTATTCATAATTTCGAGTCCAAATATTTTTTGTAATTTTTCTTTAATTGTTTCATTTTCTAATAATTGATGGCCTAACTGATCTAAGTCTAAAACGTCATCAAATAAATGCATCACTGTATTTTGAACATATGTTTTTCCTGACCCAGCACGACCCATAATACCAATAATCATTTATAAACCCTATTTTTTTTAATATAAAGATCAACTTCTTTAATTCCAGATTTTTTTTTATATTTACGAATTTCAGAGGCTGATATCTTTAATGTTGAAGATAAAAAAATACAATTTAACTGATGCTTTAACTGATAATAATAATACTCATCCATATTAACGTTTCCTCTAGGAACAACCAAAAACTTGATATTTTTAGCTAATAATTGATACTTGTACCATTTGTGAAAGGATAAAAAGCTATCTCCTCCGATTAATAACCCTACAGGCAAATTTGTTAGATTTGATTGCAAAATATTCACTGTATCATACATATATGAAGGGCACTGCCTTTTAAGTTCAATCTTTGAAATTTCATAATTAACTTGATTGGATAAGGGAAAATAGTTTAATGCAATTTCTAATAATTCTAAGCGCTCTTTGATTGACGCAATGGGAGACTGCTTATGAGGTGACTGTTTATTTGGAATGATAATCATTTTCTGAATATTTACTTTTTTCAGTAACGACTCAACCATCCCAATATGTCCACTATGAATTGGATCAAATGTACCTCCAAATAAAATTGTATTAATATGCGTTTTCACCTTTTACTACAGAAATTATCGTTTTTAAAATAATTTTAATATCCAATATTAAATTCCAGTTTTTTATATAATGTAAGTCATATTTCGTCTTATGCAAGATGTTTCGAGTTAATTCCGACCTCCCATTAATTTGAGCCCATCCGGTTAAGCCTCCTTTCACATTATGACGAATATTATATCCTGATATTTCCTGGGTATACTGATTAACAAACACAGGTCGTTCAGGACGTGGGCCCACTAAACTCATATCTCCTTTTAAAACATTAAAAAACTGTGGCAATTCATCCAATGAATACTTTCTTAAAAAATACCCCCCTTTAATATATCTGTTTTCATTTAAATGGTTGACAAATACTGGTCCTGTTTCCTTTTCAGCATTCACTTTCATTGTTCGAAACTTATAAAAAGAAAATACTTTTCCTGCCTGCCCCACTCGCTTTTGCTGATAAACAATTGGTCCATTTACTGATACCCATTTAATCCATATGGATATCATTAAAAATAATGGTATTAATACAATTAACGCAATAAAAGCAATAACTTTATCAAGGATATGTTTAATATGTCGTTTAAAGCCCCACTTTTTAATCTGCTGAAAGGATACATATGATATTCCCGCAAACTCATTGCCTGAAATGGCATTTGAATCATTATGATATTTCTCAGCAATAATATTAAATTCAATACTATATTGATTACATGCGTGAATTAATCTTTCTTTAATTTGATCATTCATCTTATCTGATATAAAAATAACATCAATATTTGCGGCAGCAATCTGATTCATTAACGCATTGATATCGCCTAAACGTTTAAACTGATCTTTAATAGTATAATGAATGCTTTGACTACTATTAGTATAATATGACCCTATGTAGACTAACCCTAAATTAGGATTAGTCACTATACTTTCAATAACATCTTGTAAATAATGAGTGTTACCTACAATAACAACTTTACGCCTATTTTTTTTGTAAAAGTATAACTGAAGATGATAAATAAAATAATGAATAATAGAAAATAAGATAATCCCAATAATACCCATATAAAATAATACAAACCGAGAATCTGGTATAATTGGAACAACATAACTTAATGCCATTATTAATACTAATGCAATCATAGTTCCTTTAATAATCGCTAGTATTTCATCTACTTCAGCCAAAATACTTTTGTAAAACTTATATACTCCACTATAATAAAATGAAGTAATCCATATCAAAATGACATACCCGCTACTTTTTAAATAAGGTTCAATTTGTGCTTCTTGATATATAGTTAAAATTTGAATATTAAAAAAATTAAAAAATAATAGTCCTATTTTAAACTTTAAGAAGTATGCAAGCGTAATAACAAATGGTAATAGTAAAATATCGATAATAATTCGTATGATTATAAAACGGGCTTGAAGTTTTGGGTTCATCGTTTAAAATATTATATTCGATTTTCAGTACCTAAAAAAATACGCTTAATATTATTGCGATGACGAATAACTATAAAGAGTGCAATAATTGAATGCATCACAACATAAGCAATGGGATACTCACGTAGATATAGCAATATGGGCACAATAATACTACATAATATTGTTACTGGAGAAACGTAGCGAGTTAATGCGATTAGCAGTGCTCCAATGATAAATATACCTATACAAACATCTGGACTCAATGCCATCAGTACGCCTAAAGCTGTTGCAACGCCTTTACCTCCTTTAAATTGGGCTAAAAATGATAAGGAGTGACCAATAATTGCAAATAACCCAATGATAACGTGTAACCATGGATTTTCAAACATATATAATGCAATTTCTGTAATAAGATACCCTTTACCAGAATCTAATATTAACGTTACAATACCATAAAACCAGCCAATATTTCGACAGACATTTGTTGCCCCAATATTGCCCGAACCTAATTCTCTTAAATTAACTTTTTTTAAATTAGCAATCAATAACCCAAATGGAATACTACCAACGATATAGGCAATCAATAAAACAACAATAATCTCAATTACGGAATAATCTAATACTGTTGCTAACATGGCGTTAAAATCTCTTCAAAAACATGCTCTGCTAAATAAGAACTTCGAACTAAAGGCCCTGAAAACACAAATGGAAACCCTTGCTGCTTGGCAAAGTCTTTTAACCGATCAAACTCTGAAAGTGAATAATACCTGGCAATTGGCAGATTATCTTTAGTAGGTTGTAAGTATTGCCCCATCGTTAAAATATCAACATGTGCGGAACGAATGGCTTCAATTGTTGAGTATAGCTCATCCATTGTTTCACTCAAACCCACCATGAGTCCTGACTTAGTTAGCAATGAGGGGTTCATTGCTTTGACTGCTGCTAATACTGACAAAGACCGCTTAAATAACGACCCTCTTTTGGCTATAGTATATAATGAAGGAACAGTTTCCATATTATGATTTAATACATCTGGTTTTGCATCAACGACTGTCTTAACAGCTGTTAAGTCACCTTGAAAATCTGGGATTAATACCTCTACTTTAATATGAGGATATTTGTTTTTTATTTCTTTAATTATATAGGCATAATGACTTGCCCCTCCATCAGGTAAATCGTCACGATTAGGTGATGTTAAAACAACAAATTTTAAATTTAACTTTTCAATTGCATTAAAAATATGTTTAATTTCACCAGGATTTGGTGGTAAAGGCTTCCCATGAGCGACGCTACAGAATGCACAATTTCTTGTACAAGTTGTTCCTAAAATCATAAACGTGAGTACCCCTTTCTTGAAACATTCAAATCGATTTGGACACTTTGCTTCTTCACAAATGCTATTAGGGACTTCTGCCATTAATTGTTTTGACAATGACTTGGTAGCATTTAACTTTCCTTTAGATACACGAAACCAATCAGGTAGTCGTTCTGTTGTTTTTGTAATTACTTTTTTTTGTTTTTTAAGCATTATATATTCTTATTATACATTAATTTGAATTTCTTTACCTTTAATAGTTTCAAAAAAATCACCTTCCCGATAAACAGGCTGTCCATTAACAAATGTCGCAACGACATCTCCAATACAATCCCACCCATCAAATGCTGTCCAACCACATTTAGAAATAATATTTTTATTTAATAATTTATGTTTTTTCTTTAAATCAACCAATGTTAAATCGGCATCATAGCCTTCTTTTAAATATCCTTTATTATTTATCTTATATATTTTTGCAGGAGCTTCACATAACCATTTGACAACATCTGAATATGAACATTGTCGCTTTGCAGCCAATGTTAGTAATAAGGGTAAAGACGTTTCGACACCTGGCATTCCTGATGGTGCCTGACCAAATGGCTTCATTTTTTCATCCAGTGTATGTGGGGCATGATCTGTACCAATACAATGAATTGTTCCTTTACGTAAATGCTGCCATAGTGATTCTGCATGTCGCTTCTCTCGAATTGGTGGATTAATTTGGGCTAATGTACCTAATTGAGCATAGCAATCTGGACTTGATAATAATAAATGTTGAGGTGTTACTTCTGTTGTTACATATTTTGAGCCTATTTTTTCTAAAAAAACAGCTTCTTCTGCTGTCGTCAAATGACAAATATGTAAGCGTCGTTGATATTGATTTGCTAATTTTACTAACTGAGTGGTTGACTTGATCGCAGCCTCAATATTTCGGATTTTAGTATGATCATAAACATCTGTCGAACATTGATAGGCTCTTATATTTGTTTTAATTGTTGCTTCATCTTCAGAGTGAACAGCAATTAAGCGTGATCCATTTTTAAAAATTTCTATAAGTAACTCAGGATCATCGACTAACATATTCCCAGTAGATGAGCCCACAAATATTTTAATTCCGGGCACATTTTCAACTGTATTTAACTCAGTTAAATTAGATGTTGTCGCGCCAATAAAAAAATTATAATTTGCTAGTGCTGATTGTGCTGCAATCTCTTTTTTAAGAGCGAGTGTTTCAGCATCAATCGTTGCCGGTTTGGTATTTGGCATTTCAAAAAAACTAGTCACACCACCCCGTACAGCTGCTTTACTACCAGTATAAATACTTTCCTTATGCGTCACCCCTGGCTCTCTGAAATGGACATGGGGGTCAATTACGCCAGGAATTAGTGCAAGTCCTTTTTCTTGAACAACATACTCTGTATCAACTGATAGTGATGGTTGTATGGCAACTATTTTGCCATTCAATACATAAACATCCCCTTGTCTATGTTCTGACGATGTAATTAATTCAACATCTTTAAATAAAATTGATTCAATCATAATTTAAAAATAATAAGTTAACTCCATTACAGTTTACTATAAAAGCCATTCAACGATGTTATTGAAGGGATTGCCCAATTTAGATATATGTTATTTAAAAAAGGACTATTATTTTTTAAAAACTGATGATCTCGTTTCATTGGTTAATTTATTTTTTTATTTAAGTTTTTTATATTACTTTTTATACGCAAATTATAATAACACATTTAATCATACTAATTTAATACCATTTTTACTAAAAAAGCTACCTATTTAATTCTTTTATTTTCACTTCTTGGACGCTTGTAATAATATTGATAATTTAATTAATTAAACGCTGTATCTGAACTTTGAAAAGATGACTATCTGTTAATAATTTCATTACTAATTTCATTTATTTTCCCCGTTTTTCTTTAACACCTTCGCATTTTTTAGCTAATCATATTCTACATGATGTTTCTTATGGCGTTTCTCTATTTTTTTTGTCTGCTTTGATTGCTTTGGAGATGATTCTCTAACAAGTGCTGATGCTAAAACATGAGTCGCATCAATAATTGGTACATTGTCTATTATGTGATCATGAATTGCTAATGGTATTTCGGTACATCCTAAGACAATACTTTCAGCTCCTTTTTTAATCAAATAATTAATAGAAAAAATCAAATCTTCTTTTGCTTTTTCAGAAATTGGATTAGAAAATACTTTAATTCCATACTGTTTGTTATAAATAGCTGGTTGCACATATAACTCTTGCAATTCTTTTGTCATTTGAATGGTAGATATATTATACTTTGAAAAATATTGTGGGTAGATATTTGTAATGAGTGTGCCAATGGTTGATAAAACACCTACTTTTTTTATGTTTGGCATATCTGTTATTATTTTTTTCACGACTTCTTCAATCATGTGTATTATTTTTATACCTCTTGGTTTATTCTTAGATATTTTTTTAAAAATACTGTCAGCATGAGCAGTATTACATGGAATACCTATTAAAGAAGCGCCGTTGTTATGAAGAATTGAAATAATATTTGAAATTGCTTCACCTGGATTTACTGATATATTTCCTAATAAAAATTCCGTTCGATCTACTACTTTATCCGGAGTAGAAAGCATAGAAACGGGTAAATGATCTTGATCGGATAATGTATTATTTGTTTGATCATATATTTTTCGGATTAAATCAATACCAGCATATGAACCGACGCCGCCAACAACGCCTATCATTTTTTTCATGTATATAATTTTAATATTTTTAATAAAATTATTCTAATTATTTTTTTCAATTTCATGATATTTTTTTTAATGTTATTATTAAAAATAATTAATAAAAAGCTGCACTCAGGCTTTTATAATTTAAAATTATTCAAAATATTATATAAATAATGATAGTAGTAAGTTTTTTACTTTTTTTATGTTTAATTTTAGTTGTTGGTATTTTTGCTGCAAAATCTGGTAGAAACACTAATGACGATTATATGCTAGCCAGTCGTAGCATTGGCCCATTGCCAATGGCGTTATCTGCTGTTTCTACATGTAATAGTGGGTTTATGTTTATTGGGATGATTGGGTTTACATATTCATATGGTTTGTCAGCCATATGGCTCATTATCGCTTGGATTTTAGGTGACTTTTTTGCTTGGCAGATTATTCATCGTCGATTACGAGAGAAATCAGAACAATATGAGACCTCAACTTTATCGGGTTTTATTTCTTCACATTTGAAAACAGTTGTAGTTAAAAAAATATCTGCTTTATTTATTGTTATTTTTCTTTCTGTTTATGCAGCAGCGCAGTTAACAGCTGGTAGTAAAGCCTTGTACGTTTTATTGGGTTGGCCGCACCATTCGGGTGTTTTAATAGGGGCTATTATTGTCTTAATTTATAGTATTTCTGGTGGTATTCGGGCATCAATTTGGACTGATGTTGTTCAATCTATATTAATGATTATTGCAATGGTTGGTTTACTAGGAGTGGCGTTTTATGCAATTGGTGGACTACCAGAAATATTGAATCAACTATATATAACTGACCCACAACTCGTCTCTTGGTTTCCTCCTGACAATGAGACTGAGTTTGGCTTTCCTTTATATTTAATGGGCTGGTTAGCGTTTGGTTTTGGTGTAATTGGTCAGCCTCATATTATGGTTAGACCCATGGTAATTGCTCAAAGTAGTCAATTAAAGCAAGCTAGAGTATTTTATTTTGCTTGGTATTGTTTATTTAATCTAGGTGCTTTAGGCGTTGGGTTGATGGCACGTTTATTATTACCAGAGTTGTCAAGTTTAGATACTGAGTTAGCACTTCCTGTATTAGCCACTACATTATTACCTGATATATTTGTGGGTGGTATTTTAGCTGGTATTTTTTCTGCAACAATATCGACAGCTGATTCTCAAATACTGACTTGCTCTGCTGCAATATCTCAAGATTTATTTCCATATTGGAAGTCTAAATTATGGATGTCCAAATTATCAACTTTAGGGACTGTTTGTGCTGTCCTTGGCATTTCTTTATTTGCGAGTAAAAATGTTTTTGTACTCGTTATTTTTGCATGGTCTAGTTTAGCAGTTGTATTAGGTCCATTAATTGTTTTACGATGTTTAGATATTTCAGTTGGTATCAAGACGTCATTGGCTATGATGATTGGCGGTTTTATTTTAATTATTGTATGGACGCAATTACTTCAACTTTCGAATAGTATGAATGAAGTACTACCTGGCTTTATTGTTGTTTTATTAATTTATTTAATTAGTTTAATGTTTCGCAAACGTTTTTTACATCATTAAAAAATAAACTATTCATTTATTTTCATCTTATTATGATGCTATAATTCTAATGATCAACAATGGATAAATTAAATTTATATGATTCTAAAAATGTTTTAGGTAAACCATTACGTGTTTGCTGTATGGATCCAACAACTGGTTTTTTTCGTAATGGTTGTTGTGATACAAATGATGATGATCATGGCGTCCATACAGTCTGTGTTATTGTAACTAAAACATTTTTAGCTTTTAGTAAGGAAAACGGCAATGACTTATCAACACCCAATGTTGAATTTGGTTTTCCAGGTCTTAAAGAAGGTGATAAATGGTGTTTGTGTGCCTCTCGATGGGTTGAGGCGTTAAAAATGGGTGTTGCACCTCAGATTATACTGTCAGCTACCCATGAACGGACACTTGACTTTGTTGATTTAGACACTTTAAAAAAATATGCAATTGACTCTTGAGTGTGTTTAATTTAAAGTCCCGTTTTTGATTACTTTATGAATAAATAAATTTTTGTTAGAATTAATTTTTATACTATATCTAAAAACTTAAATTAACTATATAAAAAATCAAGGAGTTATTTGTATGAAGTTATGGGCTAAAATATTACTGGGCTTATTTTGTGGTGTTGTTTTAGGAAATTTAGTTCCTGAATTTGCAATTAAATTTAAACCGATTGGAGATCTTTTTATACGTGCTATTAAAATGTTAATCGTGCCACTTATTTTCTCTTCTCTATTAGTCGGTGTTGCTGGAATGAAAGACCCTAAAAAAATGGGACGTGTGGGCCTTAAAACATTTGGTCTTTACCTCTTAACAACAGCGGTTGCGATTACTATAGGTCTAACTATTGGTACATTATTAGAGCCTGGCGCTGGGGTATCCCTTAATCCTTCAGTAACAGCTAAAGAAATTAAGCAAGCGCCTTCATTTGTTGAAACACTTCTCAGCACTGTCCCCAAAAACCCCGCTAAAGCGTTAACAGAAGGTAACGTTTTACAAATTATTGTGTTTGCTATTTTATTAGGGATTTCATTAGTTTTAGCGGGAAAACCAGGTGAGCCCGTAATTAAAGTCATGAATGGGATTGCAGAAGCAATGTACAAAATGACGGCAATGGTGATGGAACTGGCACCATATGGTGTTTTTGCATTAATGGCATCTGTTGCTGCTCAATATGGTTTAGATATTATTATTCCATTAATTAAGGTGTTATTTGGGGTTTATTTGGGCTGTATTATTCATGCCCTAGTTACATTAGGGGGTTCAGTTGCCTTTATTGCGCGACTAAATCCGATACCTTTCTTTCAAGGGATTGTTGATGCACTTGCTGTTGCCTATACCACTGCAAGTAGTTCCGGTACGCTCCCGATTACAATACGTTGTGCCCGTCGTAACTTAGGCGTATCAGATAGTATATCAAGTTTTGTACTTCCTTTAGGTGCAACCATTAACATGGATGGTACCGCCATGTATCAAGGTGTTGCTGCACTATTTATTGCACAAGCATATGCAATTGATCTTACTTTTGGTGATTATGCTACTATTATTTTAACGTCTACATTAGCTTCTATTGGTTCAGCAGGTGTACCTGGCGCAGGTCTCATCATGTTGACACTAGTGCTTAACTCTGTTGGTTTACCGGTGGAAGGCATTGCTATTATTGCCGGAATTGACCGAATTCTAGATATGGCACGTACAACAGTTAATGTGGTGGGCGACTGCATGGTAACAGTACTAGTTGCAAAATCTGAAGGTGAATTTGATAAAAAGGCATACAACATACCAAGAAATTTACAAACACCTGATTACTCTAAATTAGAAACTTAACTTTTAGTGATCAAAATTAGCTAGTGAATATAAATTTAATTCTAATACAAATTGAATTTAAAAAGGTAGCCAAACAGTTATAATTTCTCTTTGGTTCAAAAGCGTGATTATAATCACAAGAATACCATGTATATATACCTTATCTTTTTAATGCTTCTTTTTTCTTAGCAATGTATCTTGCTCTCTCAATATGACTATCTTGTATGAAAATAGGAGTTTGCCTAGTTCGCCTAACTAACATCCTATTGTTAAGCTAGATTTCTTATCATTTATACTCATGTCAGCTTAAAATACTGGAGTGCTTCAGGGTTTTGCAATGCGTCTTTGTTTTCAACAAAATCTTGTCCATTAATGATTTTCTTAACTGCAATTTCAACTTTTTTACCACTCATTGTATAAGGAATATCAGCTACAGCATTAATTATTGATGGAACATGACGAGACGTACACTCTTGCTTAATCTTATTTCTTATATTCTTTTTAATCTCAGGCGTAAGTATTGATCCGTTTTTCATTTTGACAAATAAAATAACTTTTTCATCACTTTCTATTTGCTTTCCGACAACAACACTATCCATTATCTCTGAAAACTGCTCTACTACTCGGTAAATTTCAGCTGTTCCAATCCGTACGCCACCCGGATTTAATGTTGTATCACTGCGTCCCCATATCATCACCCCACCGTTTGGGGTGACGGTAATATAGTCCCCATGGCGCCATTGATTATCGTTATTATTAAAATATGCGTCTTTATACTTTTGCTGATTTGTATCATCATTCCAAAAATAAATTGGCATACTTGGAAATGCTGACCGACAGACTAATTCTCCTTTTTCACCAATAACACTATCTCCTTGCGTATTAACTGACTGAACATTCATTCCTAAGCCTCGACATTGAATTTCACCTTTAACAACTGGTAATACGGGATTACCTAAAACAAAACACGACACAATATCTGTACCCCCTGATATAGAACTTAACATTACATTCGCTTTCACATCTCTATATACATAATCAAAACTTTCATCGGTTAATGGGCTTCCTGTCGATAAAATAGCACGTAATGAACCCAACGCATGTGTTCTGGTAGGTACTGCGCCCATTTTTTCACTAGCAGATAAGTATTTTGCACTGGTGCCAAACACATTAATCTCTGCCTCATCAACCAAGTCCCATAATGCATTTACACTCGGATAAAATGGATTTCCATCAAATAGCACAATTGCTGAACCTACCGCTAAACCTGTCACCATCCAATTCCACATCATCCAGCCACAGGTTGTAAAATAAAATAACCGATCGCTACATCGTAAATCACAATGCAATTTCAATTCTTTTAAATGTTGCAATAATGTCCCCCCTGCACCATGTACAATACATTTAGGAACACCTGTTGTCCCTGAAGAATATAATATATAAATCGGATGATCAAAAGGTAACTGTTCAAATACTAACTCTGGAACATCAGCTGCTGATAATAATGAAGTCATTAATTGAACATTCTCATGAAAACAATCGGTTTGGCTCTCCCCATAAGGGATCACAATGACGTTTTCAATACTTGAAACCTGATCCATGACTGCAAGTGCTTTTTCCGAAACATCTACATAGTTTCCTTTATAATAGTAGCCATTTATACTGACTAATATTTTGGGCGTAATCTGATCAAACCGACTCACTATACCCTCTACACCAAAGTCCGGGGAACACGAGCTCCATACCCCTCCCACAGCTACCGTTGCGAGCATTGCAATAACTGTTTCAGGAATATTTGCTACAATTGCTGCAACACGATCTCCGGGTTTAATACCCCATTGGCGTAACTGACTTGCTACTTTTGCAACTGCATTATAAAGCTCTCGTCTAGTATAGTACTGTAAAGTTGTATTTTCTTTTTTAAATATAATTGCGTTCTGATTGTCACGATATCGTAGTAAATTTTCGGCAAAATTAAGTCGTGATCCTTTAAACCATTTGGCACCAGGCATTTGAGTGATATCATCGACTACTTGTGTATACCCCATACTATGAAGAATTTGATTCTCTTGCCATATTTTTTCCCAAAATTGATCAGGATGACTTACTGACCACTTATAAATATCATTGTATGTTGAAAACCCTTGTGCTCTCATAAATTGATAAAGCTGTGTTTTTTCAATATTAGTGGGTTCCCAGAGTATTTGTTTAGTCATAGTAATATCTCCTTGAAACTAATTAACTTAGTATACATCATAAAAAAAAGCTTCATAAAGTATTAATTTTAAATGATGAGACTGTCTCAAAACAGAAAAAATCGATTGAGTGCGATGTCGCCAAATTTCTAAGCTGAAGCAAAGAATGATTAAGACAGCATTTTAGGTGATTGAAGTTTTTTTGTTATTGCCGAATACCGATTCCTTTTTTGACTAAATAATTAACAAAAATAAATAATCCAATAATGATAACTATCATTGTGAAAAAGGCAGTCGTAATATTAATATCACTAATCCCTAAACAACCATACCGAAAGATATTAACTAAATATAAAATCGGATTAAATAGAGAGACTGTTTGCCAAAAAGGGGGTAATATAGAAACAGAATAAAAAACACCGCCTAAATAAATGAGTGGTGTCAATAAAAAGGTTGGAATAATTGATATATCATCAAATTTTTCTGCAAAAATACCATTAATAAACCCCAGTAAAGAAAATAAGAT
>CAXFGY010000004.1:0-25682 GCA_964002605.1 uncultured Candidatus Marinamargulisbacteria bacterium | reverse complement strand
TCACCCTTGTGACTTAGAACTTTAAATATAGTCTATCTACCCCCCCAAAAAAATCTTTTTATATATTCTTAATCATTGGAAGAAAATATAATTTAAGTTAAAATAATGTTTGATATTATGTCTAAAATAAGTACAACTAATAAACTTACAACTCAACTTAAAACGTTACTCCAGCGTTCAGAATTATCTTATCTAATGGAAGCTCATAATGGTCTATCTGCAAAAATTGTCCAAGAAGCAGGTTTTAAAGGGATTTGGGCCAGTGGATTGTCATTATCGGCATCCTTAGGTGTTCGAGATAACAATGAAGCGTCTTGGACACAAATATTAGATATATTAGAATTTATGAGTGATGCCGTAACTATCCCTATTCTACTAGATGGTGATACGGGCTATGGTAACTTTAATAATGTTAGACGTCTTGTTAAGAAACTAGAGCAACGACATATTGCTGGTGTTTGCATTGAAGACAAACTCTTTCCTAAAACGAATTCATTTATTGACTCGACCAAGCAGCCATTGGCTGACATTGATGAGTTTTGTGGTAAAATTAAGGCGGCCAAAGATACGCAAGTTGACCCTGACTTTATGATTGTCGCACGAATAGAAGCATTTATTGCAGGTTGGGGAAAAGAAGAAGCCCTTTATCGTGCCACAGAATACAAAAATGCAGGTGCGGATGCGATTTTAATTCATAGTAAACGTGAAGACGACCTAGAAATTAGTCAATTTGTTAAAGAATGGAAAAATGCATTGCCTGTTGTTATTGTGCCAACGACCTATTATAAAACGCCCACCTCATCATTTAGAGAACTGGGAATATCCACTATTTTGTGGGCAAACCATAACTTACGGGCCTCTATTCATGCGATGAAAAATATCTCTAAACTTATTTATGATAATGAAAGCATTCAAGATGCAGAAAATGTTATAGTCTCTGTTAAAGAAGTATTTAGAATTCAGGAAGCAGCAGAATACTCTGAAGCAGAGGCGCGCTATACGCCACAATCAACACCGACGACTGCTGCTGTTATTTTAGCAGCAGCACAAGGTAACTTGGGTGACCTTTCCAAAAACACTCCTAAAACATTGTTAAAGGTAAATAATAAAACAATTTTAGATACTCAACTTTCTATGATGCGATCATTAGGAATTAAAGATATCGCTGTTGTTCGTGGGTTTCAAAAAGCGAAAGTATCCCCTGCTAATGCGACTTTAATTGATAATGATCAGTACGACACAACATGTAATCTCTATTCTTTATATCAAGCTAAAGATCACATTAAAAATGATACTATTATTTCGTTTGGTGATATTATTTTTAAAGACTTTGTACTTAAAGAGCTTTTATCTCATCCGGGTGAATGTGTTATTGTTGTAGACTCTAGTTCTATTTCTGGTCATAACACTAAAGAGTATATTGAAGCTTCTGAAAAAGATGAACGATTCAATGTCGTTCAAAAACCGACGTTAAAACAAATTTCTCGAACATTAGCTGCAGATCAAAGACATGGCGAATTTATTGGTTTACTTAAAGTATCCGCTCAGTGTAGTGACATCTTTTGTAATTTACTAGAACAATTTGAAAAAGATAATCAACTCAAACAATCGCATGTATATGATCTTATTAATTTTCTGACTCAACAAATTAATGTAGATATTATCTATATCAAAGAATCTTGGGTTGATGTTAATACGTTAGCGGACTTCTACGAGGCCGTTCAAATTAATGCTTGATACTAAGAAGTTTGGAAATGCACTCCTTTTTAAAGGAATTAATTTTTTTGCAGGAGTTCCCTGTTCTTTTTTAAAACACTTAATTAATTATGTATCCAATGAAACTCATTATGTGATGTCTCCCAATGAAGGGGATGCCATTGCTACTTGTGCAGGCGCATATTTAGGAGGTAAAACTCCCGCTGTGCTTTTACAAAATTCTGGATTAGGTAATACTGTCTCTCCCATTACGTCATTGCTGCATCCCTTTAAAATCCCAATTATTGGCTTTGTTTCGTTACGTGGTGAACCGCGTATTAAAGACGAGCCCCAACATCAGTTGATGGGTGAAATTACAACGAATTTGTTAGATACGATGGGAATTCAATGGGCTTATCTGTCTGATGATCACGCAGCTGCAGTTCAACAACTTGATCTCGCAATAGCTACTTTAAAAAAACAAAAGTCTTTTTTCTTTGTCGTCAAAAAAAATACATTTTCTAGTTATGACTATACAAAAACGCCATTACAACGTAATCATAAAAATGCTGTCCCGACCCCTTTAGACCTACCCCATCATGAGACTTTACCTACACGTCAAGATATTTTAAAAGTTATTCTGAAACATAAAGATAATCAAACCATTATTTTTTCAACGACAGGCTATACAAGTCGTGAGCTTTATGGCTTACAAGATAGCCCGACTCACTTTTATCAAGTGGGTTCTATGGGGTGTATTTCTGCTATTGCACTGGGATTTGCACAGTCACAACCGAATAAAAAAATCATTATATTGGATGGTGATGGGGCATTATTAATGCGTCTAGGTAACTTACCTACTTTGGGGTACTATGGCTTAAAAAATGCATATCACATTTTGTTAGATAATGGCCATCATGAATCGACCGGTGCGCAACCGACAATATCAACTCATATTGACTTGGGTATGATCGCCACTGCGAGCGGGTACCCTCATGTTTACAATAGTACTCAAACATCATTTTTAGAACAAAATATTGTTGACTGGCTTAATGACCCCGCGCTTACGTTCACACGTCAATTTATTAAAGTGGGTAAACCAGGCAATCTTCCTCGCCCGACACTGTCACCTGAAGAGCAAGCCCGACGACTTAAAGAGTTTGTATGTCCACACAAGTAAATCCTATCAAACGTGCCGTTTTATTAAACCCAGGTCCGGCAACAACAACAGATACGGTAAAATATGCGCA
This sequence comes from uncultured Candidatus Marinamargulisbacteria bacterium, assembly GCA_964002605.1. Taxonomy (GTDB): domain Bacteria; phylum Margulisbacteria; class Marinamargulisbacteria; family CAXFGY01; genus CAXFGY01. The sequence goes on along the minus strand of CAXFGY010000004.1, from coordinate 22,737 downwards.
AGTAGTTACTGATATTTGTCATCGAGAAACCGATTTTGCAGCTATTATTCAAGAAATATGTTTGAAACTTACTCAAATTTCAAGTACTTCAGAAGAATCTGATACAATATTAATGGGTGGATCCGGGACAGCTGCAATTGAGTCGGTGCTTAGTTCTGTATTTACTTGTAGTGATCATGCGTTTGTAGTTAATAATGGTGCTTACGGGCAACGACTCTGCCAAATATTAGACTGTTATGATATTGCCTATACGGCATATGACAGTGCTCCCTGCCAAGCGCTCAATTATGAAGACATCAAAGTGCAACTCTCGAAACAGCCTTATTCCCATTTATTAGCTGTTCATCATGAAACAACGACTGGCTTACTTAATGATATCGGGCAATTGGGCCATATTACTCAGCAATATAACCTTTCTTTTATTGTTGATGCAATGAGTTCATTTGGCGCCATTCCAATTGATATGAAGGAAATGAATATTGACTATTTAATTAGTAGTAGTAATAAAAATATTCAAGGAATGGCAGGTATTGGAATTATTACGGCGCGAAAAGCAGCGTTAAATAAGCTCAAAAAAATACCTGCAAAATCATTTTATTTAAATCTATACCAACAATATCAAAGTCTATCTCAAACGGGTATTTTCCGATTTACACCTCCTGTTCAAACAATCTATGCCCTTAAACAAGCACTCATTGAACTTGAAGATGAAGGCCTTCAAAACCGTTATAATAGATATATGAGCTGTTGGAAAACATTAATGGCGGGGTTAACTAAGCTGGGTCTGCAAACACTCGTTGATGAAAAAAATCATTCTAAATTACTCACTACTATTGTGGAGCCTAAACACTTTGACTTTAACCATTGTCATGATTTTCTGTATCAAAATGGATTTACTATTTACCCAGGTAAAGTCAATAATAGCAACACATTTCGAATTGCGAATATTGGGGATATAAGACCTGCAGATATTGAATTATTTTTAAGTTTTTTGGAGACTTACCTCAATGATTCTACTATATAGTTTACTTTTTATTAGCATATTATCTATATTTGGGTATAAAGTTTATAATTTTTTATCTGGTCGCAATCTTTTTTTAGACGCTATTGATCGATATAGACTATCAAAATTTACAATTACATCCGCTAGTCAATATTGGCAAAACAATACTAATCAATCTAATATTATTGTTTGTTTAACGAGTATTCCGTCACGAATCAACCATCTAGAATCAACATTAATTAGTCTACTAACTCAAAAAGTAGCTCCTAAAATAATTCGACTTCACATACCTGATTATTCTAAACGTGAGAAAATTGAATATACGATTCCGCAACAATTTGTAAATCTTCCTGGAATTAAAATTGTTCGTTGTGATGATTATGGGCCAGCTACTAAGTTTATCCCTGCTATTGAAGAATTGCCAGAAAAACAACCGATTCTTATTGTAGATGACGACTATCTATATCCATCTAACTTAGTCTCACGGTATGATCTACTTCATTTAGAAAATCCTGATATTATTATTGGATCTAGTGGCTGGCTTGTACCCACTGACTTAACAGATAAACCGACGACATTATGGTCTAATATTAAGTCTATCCCACCCACTCCTAATCTTTGTACTAGACTCAAAAAGCCTATTCAAGTTGATATTATTCAAGGATTTTCAGGCTATTTAATTCAACCTCGATTTTTTGACCTCTCCCAACTTAAAGACTACCAAAATGTGCCTAAAAATATTTTTTTTGTTGATGATGTATGGATTAGTGCCCATGCTAAAGTAAGTAAGTGGGTATTTCCTGAAAAACGATTTTGTTTTGATACTTTAACTGATAATAACTTATACAAATATTCGAGTCTTGGCAAAATTAATAATGGTAATGGAAATAATGAGAATCGAAATAACACAATTGCGATTCGCTACTTTAAAAACAAGTGGTTATTAAATCAGAAAAAGACTAAATCTCCTTGTTAAAATGATACTTCCATTTATTAAAAAAAATAAATTTACATTTCTACAAGCAATATTATATGGCATTTTTGCAGGTGGTGCAGCTTCTTTATTATTAGTCAGTATCCACCAAAGCTTAGCAATTATTCCCATCATTTCAATTAAATTAATTAGTCAATTTATTTGTGCTTGTTTTGGATATGTTATATTTTATATTCTATCAGACAATACCCTTGTCAAACTTGCTGAAAAATTAACTGCTTCTCTAAGACTGGAGCTTTCTGATACTATTTTAAATGCCCCTATTGCGAAAATAGAGGATATCGGGACATCAAAGGCACTGACTATCATTCAACATGACATTGTAAATGTTGGCCGTATTATTGATGCGACGCCGAAAGCAATTGTTGATTTTTTTATATTTGTAGGCTGCCTTACCTACTTAGCTTATTTATCACTATATATATTTTTATTGCTACTTATCTCCAGTGGTCTAATACTTACACTTTATTTTTTTGTTAACAAATTTATTAGAAAAAAGTTTTCAGTATCTAGAAAAACATTAACAAGCATTTATCAAAATATCCAATCATTACTTTTTGGGGTCAAAGAGCTTCAACTCTCTACCCCAAAAAAAAGCATTTTTTATCATGAGCATTTAGAAAAAACTATTAATAACTACAAAAATTACATGATAAACGCCAACACAACACTTTCTTTCTTTAAGCGGTTTATCGAAGTTATGCTATATATTATTATTGGCGCTATGGTATTTTGTCTTCCGTATTTTTATCCAAAAATACCCCTTGAAACATTAAGTGGTTTTATATTGATAACGCTATTTCTTATTAAGCCCCTTGAGAGTTTATTAAGCTTTATTGGATCACTTCCTCTTTTTTCAATTAGTATGACTGAAATCACCTCATTTACCCAAAAGTTAGCTTCATTGCACTCTCCAACACGCCAATTATTACTGATTCCCCCTAAAGTCACTCAATTAGAGATCCATTCATTACAATATACCTATTATAGCCATGAAATTGATGACGCCTTTACATTAGGGCCAATTAAAACGACAATACAGAGTAATCAAATCACTTATATTATTGGTGGTAATGGTAGCGGAAAAACAACCTTAGGAAAATTACTATGTGGTCTTTATTTTCCAGAAAAAGGATATTTTAAACTAGATCAAACTGTGATCAATAATGATAATATCACCTGGTTTAGAGATCATTTCTCTGTTATATTTTCTGATTTTTATTTATTTGATCATTTTCTTGATCTCCAAAATCTACCCCAAGAAAAAGTGCAGCATTATATTGATGCCTTTCATCTCAACCACAAAGTAACTTATACAGATGGTAGATTCTCAACGTATAAACTATCAACAGGACAACGAAAACGTCTTGCCTTAATTGTTGCTTACCTCCAAGATCGTCCCCTTTATATTTTTGATGAATGGGCAAGTGATCAAGACCCTGAATTTAAGCAAATATTTTACAATGAAATCTTACCTGACCTTAAGAAAAGAAATAAAATAGTGATTGTGATTACCCATGATGACTTTTACTTTGATAAAGCAGATCGTATTCTTCGACTACGTAACGGAAAATTAATTTAAATTGTATTTTCTTTAAATGACTTAACTTGAAATCATTGATTTATAAGCACTTTTGTTCTTTAATTTTTTAGCTATTTCTATTGCTCTTTTATCAACAACTTCATTTTTGTCATACTTTAAAAATATTTCTAAATCCTTTAATCGTCCACATGGGCATGTATCTCTTTTTAAAAACTCTTCTTTGGATTTAGTAATATAATGAAACAAATCAATATCATCAGTATATGGAGTTGCCCCAAAGTCTTTTAAATATACTACTCTTAATACTACTAGTGTTACTAAAATTATAATTGGATTAAAAATACTACAAAAAACACCAAATATTAAAAGACTCATCAGAAAATAAAAGTCTTTTAACTGAGCCAATGATAGGATGGGTTTCCTGAAGATAATGTTGTTTTAAAAAAAGTAATGTCTTTGTAATTACTAAATTCTTATCTCACTTTAACTATTCAACGGCATATAAAATTTCTTTCATAGATTAATTTAGTTATTAAAGATATAATTTAACTGTTATGAAAAAAGCAATCGTACTTGGTGCAGGGGGATTTATTGGTAGCCATATGGTGCAGCGTCTCAAAAATGATGGTTATTGGGTTCGTGGGGTTGATCTCAAATACCCTGAATTTACAGAGTCTCCTGCAGATGAATTTGTTATTGGTGATTTGCGACAAGAATCTTTAGTCAGTCAAGCCATTGATAATGATATCGATGAACTATACCAATTTGCTGCTGATATGGGTGGTGCCGGCTATATTTTTACTGGTGAAAATGACGCCAATGTCATGCATAACTCTGCATTAATCAACCTCAATGTCTGCCATGTTGCCACTCAAAAAAAAGTAAACCGCGTTTTTTACTCCTCTTCTGCATGTATGTATCCCGAACATAATCAAGTGGACCCTAATAACCCGAACTGTAAAGAAGACTCCGCTTATCCTGCGGCACCTGATAGCGAATATGGCTGGGAAAAATTGTTTAGTGAACGACTATATTTAGCATTTCAACGTAATTATGGTCTAACTGTTCGTATTGCCCGTTATCATAATATTTTTGGGCCTGAAGGGACCTGGAATAATGGCAAAGAAAAAGCACCCGCTGCACTTTGTCGAAAAGTAGCTCAAGCCAATGAAAGTGAATCGATTGAAGTGTGGGGCAGCGGTCAACAAACACGCTCTTTTCTATATATTGATGAATGTATTGAAGCCACATTAAAACTGATGCATTCAGACTGTAAAGATGTACTTAACATTGGCTCTGAAGAAATGGTAACGATTAATCAACTTGCAAAAATGGTCATTTCTATTTCAAATAAAGATATCTCCATTCATAATATTGATGGCGATGAATTTTTTAATAAATACGGTTATCACTGTCCCATTGGTGTTAATGGACGAAATTCTGATAACATGCTCTATTATGAAAAAATAGGCTGGAAAGTATCAGAACCACTTTTAGATGGTATTAAGAAAACGTATGAGTGGATTAAAGAACAAGTTCATTCAACACAAGTTACAAATTAAGCCAAACCTTTTTTATAAGCGATTAAAAAACTATACTTTTAATATTCTTGCCCGTCTCAAATGGGATTCATTATCAATTTCACACCAGACCAAATCATCAATTTTATGAACAACTACATTCTGATATTGGGCACTCATCGTCGCCATCATTCCTTCATAATCTAATTTTGGATTCTTAGACACATCAAAACCCTGAACCATCTCTTGAAAAGCATCATGAGATATCTTATTAATCCCTACTAATTCTGCAGAAACATGCTCTAATTTATTTATATTTTTAGATAAATTTTTTAAAATATGCGTCTCATCATATTCAATATACACCTCATCGCCCGACCCCGTTTCACCACTCGCTAACATCACTGTTGGATGAGCAAACGTTACTATCTCCTCAAGTGCACGTTGCGCATAAACCAAATCAGACTCTAATAGTAAAAAATCATTCTTGCCAATTACATTTTGGCAGCATGCTAATGTTGCCATACTACCCGTTAACTCATAATCTGGATTGTAAACACATTCAATTTCAGTATAAACCTTACATAATTCCTCATAATGAGTCTTCATATACCCTGTTCCGATAATAATACGTGTTACCCCTACTGCCAATAGCTTTTTAATGGACGTCACAACAATAGGCTCGCCATTAACCGGAATAAAGCCTTTGGGATGATGATCTGTATAAGGTCGTAATCGACTTCCTAATCCGGCAGCTAAAATCACAGCTGTCGTTATCATTTAACTAGTGCTTAACCTCATCTTAAATAAGACCCATTTCAGCTAAAAATCGTCGATCACGATAACGTTGGATTAACCAAATGACCAAAGTGGGGATATTTAGCAAAATACCTGTATATAAAAACCATTCAAAATGCCCCATTAAACTAAACCCCATGATCAAAAAACGATGAATATTACACCCTCCCACTAAAGCCCATAGCGTCAGTAACGGGACAAACTCTGATTTATATTTTTCTTTAAATTGCTCACAATGACTTTTTTTAAATGCTTTAAACTGCTGATACATCTCACTCGATCTTGTCCCCAATAGCCACTGTTTTCGGGTTTGATCATGATATAAGTAATATAAAATTTTAGCCCCGATTCCCCTCTGATCTGACAATGAGCTCAATGAAAGCGGTTCCGGCCGCTGCAAGCTCTCTTGATCACCAAATAAATATGCACAATCATCAATATAAATCTTATATATTAATGCGCGTATGGAATGTCCTGCACCTGCAATCATTGCCACTATAAATATTTGCCAGCCATAAATTGATGATAAATAAATCGTTCCTCCTAGATATGCTGATAAAAAGACAATATTATCAATAAAGCCATCAATAATATATCCTAAATGAGATGTTTTTTGGGTCATGCGGGCTAATATCCCATCTGAACTATCCAATACGCCTGCAATAACAAGTAATAAACACCCCCAACTAATCATGACTATATTATTTTGAAAATATAAATAATATCCTCCTAATACACCGGCTATCATACTTAATAAAGAGACTTGTGTTGGTGTTAAACGACACGATTTTGCAACTAATGCAAATACATACCCCAATGGCCGACTAAATACTAAATCAAATTTCTCTTCAACTTCTATAACTTTAACGGCTGATGTAGAATAGCTCATGCAAATATTTTTGAATTTTCAATCAAATTTGCATAGTCAAAGTCACTCGGCGTATCAATATCCATCCAAAATTCTTTATTACAATTAAAACATTTTATTTTTTGTTGCAATGCAAGTTGCTTAATTCCGCTTGACAATGAAAAATCACCTTTCAGCTGGGAACTTTCTAATGCAGGCTCAATATCAGTTGTTAAATAAAATAAACCTGTATCAATCTGATTATAGTCTGTTAAGGTCTTGCCTATATTTATAATATAATTATTACTATCAATCTGGACCTTTGTAACATCCTCAATATCTAAATGAGCATTATGCGTATTCAATTCATCTGTTACCAATGTACTTTGCAGTAAAGGTTGATCGACAAATTGCTGAATGAACCGATCACTAAATATATGATCTGCCATTGTTAAATAAAAAGACTGCTTTAAATACTGTGCTGCGACATGAACAGACGTCCCATTTCCCTTCTCCCAATTTGGATTATTGATGCAATGAACCTTCAATGCAGCATTAAACGGGTAGGCTAAAACAGCAGTTTGAACGTCTTCTGATTTGTAGCCTGTTATTATATATATCGTATCTATTCCTTGTCTATTAAATCGATTAATCTGATGCATCAGCAATGGAGTATTATTAATTAACTGTAATGATTTAGGGATATGACTTTTAAGACGCTCTCCCATTCCTGCAGCTAAAATAACTAACGGCGACATTACTAATCAGTGATAAATTTTTGGTTTGCTTGTTTAATTTTTTCTATGGCAAACTCTAAATCTTCTTGCCGATGTTCTGAAGTAATAAAGAACCGGGTTCGAGCACTTCCTTTAGCAACTGCCGGAAATTGAATAACAGAAGAAAGTAATCCCTCTTCAATAAAGTAACGACATATAGGTAAACATTTGGCTTCATCACCAAATACATAGGGAATAATCCATGTATTTGTTTCTCCTATATTAATATTTGATGCTATCAATCTATTAATGAAAAACTTAGTGTTTTTTAGTAATTGATCACGCCTTAAGTTTCCTTCTGCACCACCTGCTATTTCAACAGCTTTTGTCATCCCTGCTGTTAACCCAGGCGGTAACGCGCATGAAAACATCCGACATTTTGAATACCAATTGAGGTACTGACAAATTTCTTTTGTTGCAATTACTGCGCCACCCATTCCACCAATGGCTTTACTAAACGTAAATATAAAAAAATCAACGTCTTGCAAAACGCCTTGCTCTGCAGAAATGCCTTTTCCATTAGGCCCGCCCACAAAAATTGAATGGGCTTCATCTACTAAGGTTTTCGCATTATAGCGTTTGGCTAATTCAACTATTTCAGTCACTTTTCCTTTGTCGCCATCAACACTAAACACTCCTTCTGTACATATTAATGTACGACGAAATTGTGATCGAAATTTTTTGAGAATAGACTCTAAACTTTCAATATCATTATGTCGATACGCTAATAACTTTGCCCCTGAACCTCTTACGGCTTCACGGATACACATATGACTCGCTGAATCAATCACAATTAAATCTTTGCGATTATATAAACTTGAAATGACGCCTAATGAAACATTATAACCCGTTGTATATAACGTAATCCCTTGATCATCATTTGATTTTAAAAACTCGAGTAATGTTCGTTCTAATTTTTGATGTAAATCTAAGGTCCCACTCAATACGGGTGAGCCAGCTGCCCCAATCCCATACTGAACAACGGCTTCCTGGGATGCTTTAATGACATCAGGATGATCAGATAACCCCAAGTAATTATATGAAGACATATCAATTAACTTTTTTTTGCCAATTTCAGTTGACTCCACAATCGTTTCACGTTCAGCTGCATTTGAACGGGCCAATTCAAATGGATAATTGTCATGCTGTTTTGCTTTTTTGACCCATTGATTAAAACCATGAACTTCATCAAACTCAATGGAATTTGATGTAATATGATTATCCATTGTATCTGTTAGATAATTGTATTCTTTTTTTGTAGATTCTATAATTGTTGTTTTTTCATTCATAACATATACTAAAATTTATACTAAAATACTTAAGATTATAAATCTTATCATATCTTCTTAGGCATTACTATATTTATAAGAATTTAGTGATATTCTTAATATTTATAAGAATATGATACCATGTTAGCTATATGATGACATTTAAATTAAAATCATTCCAATCTATTTTAATCACAGGGGCTTCCAGCGGTTTAGGTAGAGAATTAGCGCTTTCTTATGCTGCGCCGAATACAACACTCTATCTTAGTGGTCGTAATCATGACGCATTAAAACAACTCCAAGTAGAGTGTCAACATCAAGGTGCAACCGTTTATTATCACGTATTTGATATTACAGATTTTAATTCTTTGCAATCTTATATTGATAGCATTAACAATTCACTTGATTTAATTATTGCAAACGCAGGGGCATCTGGCGGCAATCGCATCTCTGGTGAACCTGAGTCTTTAACAACGATTGAAACGTTAATTAACGTTAATCTTAAAGCCCCTATTCACTTAACACGCTTAGTGTTACCAAAACTAATTCAACAACAATACGGACATATAGTCTATGTCAGCTCAGTACAAGCATTACGTGGATTTCCTCATTCTCCAACATATTGTGCAACAAAAGCCGGCCTCAAAACTTACTCTGAAGGTCTTCGTGGCTGGCTAAAGCCACATAAAATTAAGATTAGCATTGTTTATCCTGGCTTTATTAAAACGGCCATGAGTGATCGGCTAAAATGTCCCAAGCCACTCATGATTTCAGCTCCAAAAGCAGCACGCTATATCAAACGGAAAATTGCTCAAAACACGGCTATCATTGCACTCCCAAAATTATATTATTATGGCACTCGAATACTCGATCTTATGCCAATTAAATGGGCGGACTGGTTACTCTCTTTATCTAAAGTAGATGTTCCTGACCCGCGATAGTTAGTCTAAGGCATTATATTGCACTATTTTTTTGCGTAAATTAAACAAGGAGTTATCAATATGGTCACTGATAAACTATCAATCACAATTAAACCCGTCGTGACTTCTCAAGAAAAAAATAACTTCATTAAGGTCCCTAAATTACTATATCGCAATAGCCCTCATTGGATTGCGCCCTTAGATCAAGTGCTCAAAAATCAACTAAACTCACAAAAAAACCCCCTATTTAATAAATTAACCGCTCATTTTTGGGTTGCTTATGATGGAATAAATCCTGTTGGCCGAATTTCAGCTCAAATTAATGATGAACATCTGCAGCGTCATCATCCCAATGAAGGTCATTTTGGTTTTTTAGAAGCAAACTCATTTGAAACCATGCAGCAATTAATTACGACTGCTGAAACCTGGCTTAAGAAAAAAGGGATGACGCAAGTACTTGGCCCATTTAATTTATCAATTAATGAAGAATCTGGTTTATTAATAGATGGATTTAATACGCCTCCTTATATGATGATGCCTCATCATCATCCTTACTATCATAGTTGGCTAACAGCGTTGGGATTTATTAAAGCCAAAGATTTATTGGCTTTAAAACTTGACTTAACGCAACCATTTTCTAAAAAATGGTCGTCCTTAATGAAACGTGCAAGCACAACAAACGTAAAAACACATACCCTTAATATGAATCGCTTTCATCATGAAATTGATAGCTCGTTTGCATTATTTAACGCTGCATGGCAATCCAATTGGGGGTTTTTACCTTTTGATATCGCAACGATCACTCACCTTAAATCTGAATTAAAATTAATTCTAAACCCTAGCTTCTGCATTTCTGCAACTCTTAATAATCAAAAGATTGGATTTATGTATGCTTTTCCTAATATTAACGACGCTATTTATGACTTAAACGGTAAATTATTCCCATTCGGATGGCTAAAACTATTATATCGTCTTAAACTTAAATCACTAAAAACCGCACGCGTTGTTTTTGGTGGTATCGATCCCTCAATACAAAACTCATACCTAGGGGGAAAAACAATGATGCTATTAATTGACCATATTGCGACTGAAGGTCGTAAGAAAGGCATTCATACAGTTGAAACGTCATGGGTTTTAGAAGATAATATTCAATTGCTAAAAGTATTAGAGATTTTAGATATTAAAGTGTATAAGCGCTATCGTATTTTTTCTAAATCAATTGCTTAAAGGTTAAGATAATGATCAATATTGCCATTGTTACTTCATATTCATTTCGCTATCCAGGTGGTGTACAACATCAAGTCATTTCACAAGCAATGGCGTTGTCTCAAATTCCAGGCGTTAATGTTCATATATGGGCGGCTGATACAGAACATAGCTATATCACCATTCCTGTCCCCTACTTTTCATTAGGTCGTGGTCTTCGGTTATCAGGAAATGGATCTGGCTTACGAATAAGTTTAGGAAATAGCGGTATCCGTCGTTTTCTTCAAGCTGAAAAAAACTATGACATTGTCCATATTCATGAACCATTTTACCCGCAAACATTACGCTTAATTCATCGCTTAAACACCCCTATCATTGGGACGTTTCATGCCCAATTTAATTCACATTTTTTTTATAATCATTTTAATTTCCTGTTTCGGCATGCTTATACTAAATTAGCGTTAAAGACAGCGGTTTCTAAATCTGCAAAAGCCAGTATTGCCCAATACTTTAATGATCACGAAATTACTATTATCCCAAATGGAATTTTACCTCCCAAAACCGATTCAACCCCTTACTCTGAACGTGATAATGCCGTGCTATTTATTGGCCGCAATGAACCCCGTAAAGGCCTTAATACCCTCATTAAGGCGTTTCATCAACTGGGCCCTACTTATTCTGATCTCAAATTATGGCTTATTGGACCTAAGACTGATCAAATTACAGGCTCAAATATTGTTAATTTTGGTGTTGTAACAGAATCGCGCAAGTTTGAATTATTATCTCGCGCAAAAGGATTATGTGTGCCTTCATTAGGCAGTGAGAGTTTTGGTATCATTCTGCTTGAGGCAATGGCCTGTGGTTGTCCTGTGATTGCTTCTAAAATAGAAGGGTATCAAAATGTAATTACAGAACATAAAAATGGTACTTTTTTCAATCCTGGCAATGTCAATGACCTATATAAAAAACTAAAATGGGTTTTAGATAATAACGATGTGACTGACACGCTCATTGGGAATGGATATGATACGGTTCAAAAATTCTCATGGCATTCGATTGCTCAAAACTATCTATCTTACTATTACACATTAGCGAATAAACCAATCAAGGCTCTGTCATGAAATGCCTAACCTTCACAATTTTTACCTTTGTTATGTAGCGCCGCACCACTTCCTCAGGCGATAAATTGTAAATCTTATGCCTTTGGCGACATCGCATTCAATCGATTTTTTATGTTTTGCGACAGTCCCATCAAAGCCGATATACTTCAGTATTAATTTCATGTTTTTTATTTAATCGTTGATATAAAACGGGCAATATGAATAGTAACAAGACTGTTGATGATACTAATCCTGTTAAAAATGCAAGTGCTAATTGACTAAACATATTGGTTGATATCAGTAATGGAATTAAACCAATCACCGTTGTTATTGATGTTAGCACGACTGGGAAAAACCGTTCACTCGCCGCTTTTTTAATTGCTTCATTAGCAGAATAACCATTTGCACTGTAACTATTCGCCGTATCAACTAATAAAATACCATCATTAATTACAATCCCAGTTAATCCAGTTAATCCCAGTAACCCCACAAATGTGAGTGGCTGACCTGATAGATAAATACAGACTAAACTCCCTACAAACGATAATGGAATGGTAAGATAGATTAATAATGGTTGTTTAAATGATCGAAACCGAATCACTAAAATAGCGTACATTAAAAAAACAACAATCAATGAGTAAATGGCAAACTCACCTAATACTTCATTTTGTTTATCTAATTTCCCTGCAATATCAAACTGAATCCCTTGAGGATAATCGTATTGATTTAAAAATCGATTAATATTTTTTTGCAACTCCTCAATTTCAGTATTTTGATGTGGCTTAACTAAAATTGTCACGGTTGCTAAAAAATCTTCAATAATAATTGACGGTGATTGTTGCTTAAACTCATTTTCTAGTAACGTAATCAATGGTATTTTTTGACTGTATTGATTTAATATCCCCACATTGTTAAGTGTATTATAAAATTCGTCCATCGTATTAACTTTAAGATTCACTGCCATTAATTCTTCTTGATGCGTTACTAATCCAACTGAAATTGGAGATAAAAGTAGCTGCAGCCATGCATCAAGTTCTTGCCCAATAATACCATGTTGCTTTTGAAGCGTTTGATTAATCTGAAATGACAATTGAGACACTTCTTTTATTCCATCTATACGTGCATAATCAACCGTATTCCATTGACTTAAACTCCTTTTAATTTTTTCTGATTCATTTAACAAAACGTTATGATTTGTGCCCACTAACTTCACTTTAATGGGATACTTATAGACCTCAGAATAAATCAATGATGCTAATAATGTTTGAGGCGAATAGGGCAAATTAGGAATCAATTCTTTTACCTGATTAATTAAGCGCTTTTTATCCGCTTCTGATTTCGTATAAATTAATATTTGAGCATCTCCAGGATTTCCACTAATTTGTTGAAAGCTTAAATCTAGCCTTGGAATAGATTGTCCAATCGCTGATACAACCCGAAAAACACCAGGATCTGACTGAATGAATGACTCTAATTGCGACACTTGTAACCGTGCTATATTACTTGATTGGTTAGGGTTACTTAAATTAAGATAAAACATTAAATTACTCTTAGATGGCATCACATCTACTTTAATTGTTGTTAAAATACTCATTATTACGAAAATCGCAGAAATAATAACAATTAAAATCAGCCAAGGATGTTTAAAACACTGCTGCAATAATTGCATATATTTGTGCTGAACTGTGCCATGAAATAAAGTTGAAATACTAGGTAGTTTTAACTTCCATTTTTTTGGCCATTGATATAATAAAAATGGTAATAAAGTCATCGAAAGAAAGAACGCCACAATTAAATTAAACCAAATTGACACCGGTAAGGACCTCAAAAAAACACCTTCTTCTGATTTTAGTAAAAACACAGGTGCAAATGCCATTAAAGTGGTCAATGTTGACACCGCAATTGATGGAAATACCTGCTTTACAGACCGATAAATATTGACTAGCCGACTTTCATTTTTAGGTTGCATATCAACAACCTCTTGTAAAATAATGGCATTATCCACAATTAAGCCTAAGGCAATAATAAAGCCTGCTAATGAAACTTGTTGCAACTGAATGCCACTTATTGTCATCAATGACAATGAAAACAAACTTGTTAATGGTAACATAATTGCAGTCAGAACCCCCATTTTTACAGTTGTTAATAGTAGCAATGAAATGAAAATAAGGAATGCGCCTATTAAAATATTCCATTTAAATTCACGAATAAATGTTTGAACTTCATCTGCTTGATTATGGATCATATCAATACGTGGCATATCAGGGTGGTGATTAATTTTATGAATTAATTCAAGCACTTTCTTATTAATGTTTGTGATACTTGCATTTGCATATAATGTCAGTCCCATTAGATGGCTAGCCTGACCATTAATGGTTACTTGGCCACGAGTATTACTATATTCACGCGCAACTATTGCAATATCCTGTAATCGAAACTGTTGATTTAATTGTGTTTTAATCGGCAATAAATGCAAATTATCTGCCGTATAAGTCGATTTTTTTTGAGATAAAACAATGGGTATCCCGTCATGGTCTGTTACTTTATTTTCTTGAATTACCCCCACTGCTTTTAATGCATTAATGACTTCAATTAGTCGAATTTGATTCTTGATCATTTTGTCTGGATCCAATCTTACAACACATGACTCTAACTCATTCTCAATGACAACGCTTTTAACGCCTTTAAGCTGTTGAAATTGATTTTTAATTTCATTCAATTTACTCATTGATATTTTTTGTTCATTCGGCCATATTATTCCAATAATAAATGGTTTAATTCTTGTTTCAATATCTTTTTGATAATATTTAAACTCAGTTTTTGGAGGTAATTTTGCACTTGCTTTTAAACGAGTCATAATGGTTTTAAGTTCCCACATTCGATCTTCTGAATTAACATTAAAAAAATAGTCTAAGGCGATATAGAGTTTGCCATCGCTCACCTCAATGTTACTTTTCTTAATGCCACTATCATGTCGTAACTGATTGATTAATGGAGACACCACTGTATTTGCAATCTGATCTTTATTAAAATGGGGTATTTTTCCATAAATCCGAATAACAGAGAATTTGACTGATGGATTTTTTTTAATTGTAATATGAGGAATACTAACATAACTGAGCGCTAATAGACTCAGAAGCATTGGAATAATAACATACTTATTTAAGATGGTTTTTTTAAACCCATTCATTTTATGATTCAGACCAATGGACTAGGATAGGAACAGTAAGTAAAATTACCACTGTCGACACACAAACGCCTCCTATTAAAACAATTGCTAACGGTTGAAATAAAGATTGAACGACGGCTAAAGGAAGTATACTTAATAGCGTTGTAATAGACGTTGTGCTCACAGGTATAAACCGTATTTTGGCAGATTCTATTAGTTGCATTGATGTCGAAAAATAAGTTTCTTTTTTTACTTTTTCAAATTGATCAATTAATAATATTGAGTCATTAATAACAATGCCTGCTAAACTCACGAAACCAAGATAAGCAAATAAAGATAATACTTGATTAGTGCAAGCTAATGCAATTAAGCCTCCCATAAAAGAGACTGGTAGTACTGTAAAAATAATCAATGGTAATTTAAATGATTGAAAGACAACTACTAAAATTGAAAAAATTAAAACAATAAAAAACAAAGATATTAATGTAAATTGGCTAAAATTATCTCGTATTTTTTTTTCAGCACTATTAAATTGCATTTTAATCGCATAATCTTGCTCTAGCATTTTTTGTTGATGATTAAGTTGATTAACCAAAGTGGCTATATCTGCATTATCCTTAAGCTGTAATGTTAATTGAAAAGTTAATTGATCGTTCAAAACCCAACTGGATTTTGGTTGTGAATACAATTTAAACGATACTAATTCAGATAATAAAAAAGATCGACCTTTATGATTCACAATCAGAATATTACTTAACCGTTCTTGCACTGGCGTTGATAATGACTGACTCACCTCCATCATCACAGGCACACGCTGTTGGTACTCATCATAAATAGTCATTAAATATTTTCCTGTAACAGCTAATTGTACTGCTAATTGAACCTCTTCTGTCGACAATTCATTGGCAATTATCTTATCTACATCTACTTGATAATTAAGATCTAAATGATGGTCTTCATTTGAGCTCAATGCGCCTAAAATATCAGGGTGTTGCTGTACCCACTGCTGAAGATGCTGTTCAACTGCGTTAAGTTCACGTTTAGATTGACCACTTACCTGAATTGTTAATGGAAATTGTTGTGATTGATTAAACATAAATTCTTGAATACCAATAGAATCTGAAAAAGGTAATTCCATTAATATTGATTTGAGCTTAGCAATATAGTGATGTTTTGTGGATCGATGATCATTAATCTTAAAAAATAATTGAGCAATATCCCCATCATTACTTTGTGATGGCATACTATAATTGACACGTGGAAAGCGCATACCAACTGTTTTAACCACAAACTGAGTAGGTATATTGGCTTTTATTTTTTTAGAAACGGTTTCAACTTTTTGCCTAAAAACAGCCTCTGTATCCCCGACATAACGATTAATAGTGACATACCCAAATTGATCTTGAGCAGGAGGGAAAAGTTGAAAGGGAATGAGTCTAATTAACAGACCACTTACAATAATACTCACCAGAATAATCCCCGTTGCTATCCTTTTTGATCTAATTTTCTGTGTTATTAATGGAAGATAAAATCGATCTCTCAGTTTTATTAATTGACGATGTCCCCATGGGACTTTGTCTGATGTCTTCTTATACATACTTAGAAAAAACGGAATAATCGTTAACGCTGAAATAATTGATATGATTAATGTTACTGTAACCGCTAAAGCAACACTTTTGAGAAACAATCCCGCTTCTGTTTTGAGAAAATAAATCGGTAAAAAAGCTAAAACAGTTGTTAAAGTTGAAAAAATTAATGGTCTACTAACCTGTGCTGTTTGACGAATATAATATGCTTGAATTTGACTCGTATCTTTAGCTGTCGAATGCCCCTTTTTCATGCATGACTCTGCCACAACAATCGCATTATCAATTAATAACCCTAACGCAATCACTAAACCGGCAATAGACACTTGTTGAAGAGGTAGATCTAAAAAATTTAAAAAGCCAATTACAAACAGTACCGTTGCGGGTAATAAAATTGAAATAATAAGCCCATAGCGAAAGCCTAACAATAAAAATAATGCCAAAAACAACACCAATAAGCCTTGTATTAAATTAATCACAAGCTGTCGAAGATGATACCGAATTTCAACTGCTTCATCATACAATAACTCGGAATTTGGGATCGTACTGATCAAATCTTTAATTTGTTGAGATGCACTTAAAATATTAGCATTATCACTCAGTTGAACAGTCATTAAAGCCGTACTTTTATCATTTAATGTTGAAATCAAAATTGGCTTGTCCTCTTTTTTTTCAAATGATGCCACTTTTTCTAGTGTGACTGGATTTCCTTGAAGCGGATAAAATGTTTCGTTTTTTAATGTTTCTTCTGAATTTAGCTTTGTTTTAAATGAAACTGGAATAATTAACTCACCAATTGTTGTTGTCCCTTGAATAATACTTGTTGTTTTTTTTTGAATTTGACTAACAATTTGATGATAACTTAGCTGTTGCTTTAATATTTTTTCTGAATCTAGAGTAATCCATAATGACGTCGTATTTCCTAATTGTCTAATTCCTGTTACATCAGGGATTAATAATAATTGTTGCTTAAGTTGATGCAACTCTCGTTTTTTTTGATCGGGATCTTGACTCGTTACTGCAATTACAAATGGGCTAATCACTTGACTTAACTGTTCTTTATTTAATGAAAAATAGACTTGATCAGGTAAGGATTGACTTACTTTTTCTAGCATTTGATTTAAACTCCAAAACTCCTTATCTAAATCATCATTAATTGAAAATGTAAAACGCCCTTCAGCAACTTGATCTTTAATTTCAAACTGTGATGCCAAGATTCGATCATTTTTTCTCAATAATGGTAGCAATGGATCAATCACATTCTTTCTAATAGACTCTTGATTCGCTTGGGGATAATCAATTTTTAATGTAATAGTTGGAAACTGAACATCTGGATTTAACTGAATACGCATTGACAATACACTCAGTATTCCAAATAATAAACATCCGATTGTTGCAATTAATGTAAAATGTTTATTTTTGACAAAAAAATGAATAATTGGCGTCATTGTTATTTTTGAGGTGAAAATAATTGTACTTTCTTTCCTTTTATGACTTTATGAAACCCTGAAATAACAACCCAATACATTTCTGATATTTCTTCTCCTTTAATAATAATATTTGCCCCTTCAAATCCAAGAACAGTGACTTGCTGCTCTAAAACTAAGCTATTAATTGGGTTAACAACATATATTGTCCCGATGGTTCCATCTGCATTTCTTAAGGCATTAAGGGGCACTTTAAAGATATTATTTTGAGACTTTAATTTTAAATTAGCTTGAACCACACCTGTTTTTTTTAACATTTTTAAAGGTTTAATCATTACAATTTGAATTGTTTTAGAAATAAATGCTTTAACTACTTTTCCTTTGATCAGGTCCCGATTGTCAAACCCAATTTGCACCAATTCAACCTCTTCCCCTATGTTTTTATTTTGTAAAACTGTAGGATCTAACTTAACAACATAGAGCTGATTTTCTGCAACTGCTTGTTGTGATATGGACTCTGATAAAACTGCTTTTTCTATTGGAACCGCCGTAACATAAGGGGCTAAATCTTCTTCAGAAATTGTAAAAACTGACATGATGATCAATAGTATTAGTGTAAATAATGATGTGAATGGCATTATTTTATCATTGTTCCCTTCATTACTTCATTATAATGATATACTTTTTCTAAATACATGTATTTAATTTTTTTAAATAATAACAATGCCTTTCGATAGCCAAGCTCTGAATTAAATGAAGCTTCAAATGTTGCTAACCCTTCTTGAAAAGATTTTTTATTAAGTTGCCACTTTTGATCTGCAAGTTGTCGGCGCCGATGTGTTAATGTCAGTTGTTGATTAAGGACATCTATTTCTTTTTTCAATTGTTGCCTCTTATAATCTTGATGTTGTTGCATAATTTTCATTTGTCTTTCTATATGACTAAGGTTGGCAACTTCTGCTTTTATTTCTGCTTTGATTAACCCTGATCTTTTTATTGGGAACATAATTTGAAATTCACCCCCTATTATTTGGTTACTTAATACATTGTGCTCATAAAAGCTATTAAAATTAACTTTCCAACTTTGCTGAGCCTTAAGCTTTTTAATGCTATATAGCTGATAAGTATAAGCTTCATTTGCTAATCGTTCCTCTGGTGACTGTAATACATCATTGTTTGTAGGTACTTTTTGAACTTCAGCTGTTGTAACGTGCTGTAATATTATATTTTCATCAGGATGGTGCCCTAACATCACTAAAATTTGATAATATATATGATGTTTTTTTTGCTCAACTTGACTCAATAAAAATAAAGCTTCTTCATATTCTAAAATATTTTTTTTAAATAATAATTCTTGACTTGTATTTGTTGTTTTTTTTGACGGCACTTTTTCTGAAATTAATTGAGATAAATTATCTCGCTTATAAGTTAAAAATAAAAATTCTTCCATTAATGACTGGTAGGCAAAGTAAAGTGAAATCAACTCTTTTTTTTGTTCAATTAACTGTTGATGATGAGACCATTGCACCCGTTTTTTATTAGATTGTGCCTGCTGCCGAGCTGCTTTAATTAATCCACCATCCCAAATTGGCTTTGTCAAACCAATTTTTCCTGAAACTCTAGGAAATGTAAAGTCTCGATTGAATAATGCTGGTTCTAAATCTTTGTACTTACTTGGTAAATTGGGTTCTTCTAACCCAAAACGATCCCATTTCTGATAAACACCCGTTGAAATCATCATCGTAATAACACTATTATTGAGCGATTCAGCACCCATAACCGCTGCATTTGCTTCCGCCATATTATCACGTAAATTTTTAGATAATTCACCGTGAGTTTCGATTCGCTCCAGAGCGGTATCAAGAGTATATTGAAGTTTAACTTGATCCGCTTTAATTGTAACTGATAAGACCCCGATACTTATTATTACACCAAGAGTATGGATAACTTGTATCAGCTGTTGGTACTTAAAAGTTATAATATTCATTCCCTAAATGAGTTATTGGGTCATATCCTTTTAGGTAACGCAAGGTATTTTTAAGTTTCTTAAGTTGAATAAAGATGTCATGTTCAGCAGTTAAATCAGGTGCAGTATGAGGGGACTTAAAATAAAAAGATAACCACTCTTGAATCCCTGCTAACTGACTCCGTTTTGCAAATTCCATAAACAGTGCAATATCTAATAATAAAGGCGCCGCTAAAATACTATCTCGGCATAAAAAGTTAACTTTAATTTGCATGGGATACCCTAACCAACCCAAAATATCAATATTATCCCACCCTTCTTTATTGTCCCCATGAGGAGGATAATAGTTAATACGCACTTTATGGTACGTATCTTTATATAGTTCTGGATATAATTCGGGTTGAAAAATGGTATCTAGTACAGATAACTTACTAATTTCTTTGGCTTTAAATGAATCTGGATCATCCAGTACTTCTCCATCACGATTGCCTAAAATATTGGTTGAAAACCACCCATTAACACCCAATAATCGTGATTTAAGGCCAGGAGCCAAAATGGTTTTCATCAATGTTTGACCTGTTTTTAAATCTTTTCCTGCGAGCGGGGTATGCGTATTTTGGGCTAACTCTTGCATTGCGGGTAATTCAATCACCGTATTGGGGGAACCATTTGCATATGGGATCCCTTCTTTTAGTGCTGCATACGTATAAATCATACAAGGTGAAATGGCAGGGTGATTATTTTTTAAGCCTTCTTCAAATTCGGCTAAAGTCGCAGGAACATCTTCTTGAGGAATGTAAATTTCGGTACTGCCAGTCCAAATCATGACCACTTCATCAATATTATTATCTGACTTAAAGGTGCGAATATCGGTGACTACTTTTTCATACGCTTCGTATTTGGTTTGATAGGATTTGATATACGTTCCATGCAGCTTTTTGACAAAATTAGGTTCAAATACCGCTTTAAACGGCGTAATGGCAGAGAGCTCTGGTTTGAGTTGCTCTAATAATGTTTTATCTAAGACATTCGCATGAATTGCCGCTTCGTACATATTATCTTCAAAAATATCCCATCCACCAAAAACAATATCCTGAAGTGGCACAAGATCTAAAAAATCATCAATTTTAGGTGAGTTTTGATCAGTCCGTTTTCCTAAACGAAGTCGCCCCATTTGCGTTAGTGACCCTATAGGCGGGGAAATTCCTTTTTGGATGGCAAAAACTCCTGCAATTAAAGTAGAAGCAATGGCTCCTAAACCTGGCATTAATATGCCTAATTTTTGAGGACGCTGAATTGGTGTAGCTAGATTATTATCTTTTTTAACCACTAAGTTCTCCTTATTATCATTTGATTTAGTATTTAATATAATAATTTAATTTCATACAATTAACCACCCTAAATTTCAGTTTTATGGGCTTATCTTGATTACTTAATGATTATTAAAAAAATAATTTTACCATTATTGCCTTAGCCTTACAAAAATGATTTTAATATACCAGAAAAAATCAATGTATTTAACTGCAACATTTTACTAAAATAATCGATAATATAGTAAATGACATAAGTTTCTATGCTTTTGTTATTACAAATAAAATAAAGAAGTCCTAGCGACACACTCAATACCACCGGGCAAGGGGTTTTGAACAGGTCACTACCGATGATGTAAATTTTTCATACATAACCCATCGGATGGACTCCTTTTAAAAAAAGGAGAATTATTATGCCTACAACACCACCAGTAACAACAAGGAACACTGTACCAATGACAGTAAGACAGAAACGTAATTTTAAAGAAGAAGCAAATGTAATACAGGTCATGATCAATAGATACGACACCGATGCTTTCTTATCTGAACACAGTGTTGATAATGAAAAATTACAAAATGCGCATAAAACTTATGCGGAAATTGCGGAACTTGCTATGTTACGTAAAACTGTTGGATTATCTAAAGATAGTGAAAAATCTATAACTCCCTTTATTACAATAAAAACAGATCAAGAAAGACATCAAATTTTTAACAACCTTGAAGACAACCTTGAAAAAATCATAGAAAGTTATATCAACCTTAAAGAAATCAAAGAAAAATATGATAGTATCAAAAAAAATACACCCAAAATAAAGGACAAATTTGACTTTCATACCTGGGAATTGCAAGATGAAGAAACTACGGCAGAAGTTCGCAAGCTCATAGAATCAAACAAACAATCAGAAAAAAAGATCGCCGAACTAGCAAAAAAACTCGAGCAATATTATGTTGATGTACTTTTACAACCATTTCCACAAGGCGATTTACAACCAATTCCAGTACCTCCAGCATTACTTGGATAGTGAGAACCTCTTGGGATTGGCTCAAAACAGAAAAATTCGATCGATTGTGATGTCGCTAAAGATTTAAGATTTGCAATTTATCGCCTGAAGCGGTGGTGCGGAGCTATATGGGAATATCGAAAAACAGAAAAATTCGATCGATTGCGATGTTGCCAAAGGCATAAGATTTGCAATTTATCGCCTGAAGCGGTGGTGCGGAGCTACATAACAAAGGTGAAAATTGTGAAAATTAGGTATTTCGCGACAGCGCCTCTATTGAAAAAACATCAAGAAAAAACATTA
>CAXFGY010000003.1:0-27284 GCA_964002605.1 uncultured Candidatus Marinamargulisbacteria bacterium | reverse complement strand
ATACTCTTATAATAATGAAGTTTTTTTTTAAAGTCTTAATCATACTGCTTTTATCATGTCATGTGAATAAAATAGATGCTTTGCCCACTGTAACTATTTTTTGGCAAAAGCTACTCACAAAACATACGACAACCAGTGTCCGCTACCTTATTAATACGCAAGTTGTTGACTATCAGGCTTTAGCAGAATCAGAAACATTTAAAATGATTGTTCAATTAATTGCTAGTCCAAAACATGAATTTAAAACTGAATCAGCACAGTTAGTATTCTTTATTAATGCCTACAATATTGCTGTCATTCATGCCATTATTGAATCTGAACTTTATCGCCACCCATTAGGTAGTCCCGATTACATAAGTGCTAAAAAATTCATGAATTCGTTATCTATTACAATTCAAGGTAATTCCTTCACACTTTCTTCATTATACCAACATATTATCACCACATTTAATGACCCTAAAATTCTTTTTTCGTTATGTAATGGAACGCTATCATCACCACCACTATCCCCAACCGCTTACACTGAATCAGAATTAACCCGTCAATTAGACAATCAGGTTTATCGATTTATTGCTAATAAAAAAATTGGCTTCCATGCATTAAAAACATCTAAAAAACTATTTTTATCACCTTTATTTCAACAGTATAATCATTATTTTCATACCGATATTATTGGCTTCTTAAAAGAATATAGTGATACGCCTAACTTAAGCACCTATACTATTTATAACTTACCTGTTAACAATCATCTTAATTCAATGAAAAAATTGTCTAAATGGTAATCACTGCAGCTGTCTTCCACTAACATCGGTCAAAATGGCTCTGTCGCGAAATAAGCTATCATTACATTTGTTTACGTTTTGTCTATATAAATTCCTATGATATAATATAAATGATGTCATTTGGTATTAATAATAATCGTAAGCATCACTATTCTCAGATAAACGCTTCTGAGTATGATCCTCATATTTCATCAGCTTCAGCAATACTCAATATAAATGGAAAAAAAGTTAAACTTCTAAAAACCTCAATTAAAAAAATATCTAAAAAGTATGCTCGTATTGCCAAAAAACTAGGATCTACTGCAAATGAAGATGATTTTAGTGATGAAATGACTGAAGCCATTTTTGAAATATTCAAGCAAGTAGAAAAAGAAGACTCTGACAAGCACAGATAATTTAAATAGACATATTTTTTAATTGTCTCTCAATATAATTGAAAGTTGCTGCCATGGATTCATCTTCATCCCCATAACGATCAATTATTTCATCTTTGAGATATGTAAGTGCATTGACTGACTTTAAATTAATAAACCTCATATATAACGCCAGTCGTTCTCGTGGGTTTTTGATATAGCTTGGCGAAATTTGAATTTTTTGAGGATTTAACTCTAATTCATATAAATTTGTCTTTACCCGCCCTGTCTTAGTTTGGATAGCAGACTCTAATAATTGACAATATAATTGAAACCCAACCGCTTGAATGTGGCCAGACTGCTCTTTACCAAATAATTGACCAGCGCCACGATTCGCTAAATCAGATTTAGCCAATTGATACCCAGAGCCCAAAGCAGTATATTCTTTCACTTTTTGTAACCGCTTTTGACTCGTTTCAGATAGTGTTTGCTTATCATCATAAAATAGATAAGCATAGCCTTGACGCGTTGATCGACCGACTCTCCCTCGTAATTGATGAATTTGACTCACTCCTAATTGCTGGACACCATCAATAATAATCGTATTCACATTAGTCATATCCATGCCATTTTCAATAATCGTACTACAAACTAAAACATTAATTTTTCGACAATAAAAATCCATCATAATTGACTGTAATTTTGTTTCTGTGAGCTGTCCATGAGCCATTTCTATTTTAAAATCAGGTAATAATTGCCTTAAATACTGTACTTTTTGCCTCATTCGTTGAACTGAATTATAAACATAATAAACCTGACCGCCACGCTTCAGTTCATAATTAACGGCGCGTTTAATACTGTTGTCATTATACGGACCTACATGCGTTGATATCGCCCGACGATTAGCTGGTGGTGTATTGATTTGGACACAAGACTTAGACCCCGTTAATGCCATATATAAGGTTCGAGGAATGGGTGTTGCACTTGCACTAATGATATCTACTGCAGCATACTGAAGCTTAATCGCTTCCTTGTGAGAAACGCCAAATCGTTGCTCTTCATCAATAATTAATAAGCCTAAATCCTTAAACTTAATTGATTTAGATAATAACCGATGAGTCCCTACTACAATATCTATTTGATGATGCATGATTTTTTTTATAATTTTCCTTTGTTCTTCTTGAGATTTAAACCGAGATAGTTCTCCTACAATATAGCCATAATTTTCCAATCGCTTAGTAATGGTTTTAACATGCTGTGCACATAATATCGTCGTCGGGACTATTATCGCCACTTGCTTCATATTTTCTAAGGCCTTAAATGCCGCTCTTAATAATACTTCTGTTTTACCAAAGCCAACATCACCACATACCACCATGTCCATTGGACAAGGCGCTTCCATGTGTTCTTTAATCGTATTAACAGCTGTCATTTGATCTTGTGTTAATGGATGCTTAAACTCTGATTCAAAAATAATTTGATCCTCTGTATCTTCCCTAAACGCAAACCCTTTGATCGATTGACGCATTTGATGAAGTAAATAAATTGATTCAGCCATTTTTTGAGTTGTTTGAGTTGCTTTCTGTTTGGTTTTTTTCCAATTTGAATCATATAAATGATTGACGCGTGGTGAGTCTGGGCCTGAATAGGGATGAATCAAATTTAATTGATCTAACGGAACATATAAAATATCCTTCCCTTTGTAATTAAGTTGAATAAATTCGCCATCATAGTGTTGCTGTGTTAATCTGATTAACCCTTGAAAACGACCAATACCATAGTTTTCATGAACAATAAAATCTCCCTCTTGAAATTGACTCATTCGTTCAGGATCATACCCGCTTTCATGCGTTCTAT
The DNA here is from genome assembly GCA_964002605.1 of uncultured Candidatus Marinamargulisbacteria bacterium. Classification (GTDB taxonomy): domain Bacteria; phylum Margulisbacteria; class Marinamargulisbacteria; family CAXFGY01; genus CAXFGY01. The sequence goes on along the minus strand of CAXFGY010000003.1, from coordinate 24,292 downwards.
TTTCTAATCGTTGAAATCGAATATCGTAATCATGAGGTTTTTTATAAAAAGTGATGTTTTTTAAATGAGTTAATGAACATTGAGTCTGTACGTCAAATGAGTTTAATCGATCAATTTGATCCCCAAAATAATCTACCCGAGTGGGATGTGAGTGTTTATAGCCAAATATATCGATAATACTGCCCCTAACGGCAATATCACCTACATCTAACACCATATCTACACGACGATAACCTAATTTAATCAGTTGAGACACTAATTGAGTATGACTTATGTCGGCATTTTTATGAGTGACGCTAATCATCACTGCGTGACGGTTAATGTGACATAGTCACATCGCGTGATATTATAGGGTAATAAGCGCTGATATACTGTCTCTATGGTTGCCCCTGTCGTGTATATATCATCATATATAACAATATGTTGATTCATAATTAAATCTGGAGAAAAAAGTGGCGAAAACCCCATCGCACCTTTCATAATCTCAAATCGTTGGGATCGTGTATAGTCATGTAATTGAGGTGTATGTATAAGACGTTGTAATAGTGGGTTTGAATTAATATTATTTTTGCGTAAAACAGGTAAAAACAGTAACTCTAACGGATTAAACCCGCGCTCATTTATTCGTTTCTGATGCTGAGGAATTGGGATCCAAACTGCATTCAAATAAGGGACAATACTTAATCGATCATGTAATAACTTACCCATCAATGTAGCTAAGCGCTTATTGTTATTAAATTTAATCTCGTGCAATATTTTTTTAAAAATCGTATCATGATAACCTGATAACGTCGTCACATTATTCAAATTAATCCAATTTAATGGTATTTTCTTCTGACAGTCCTGGCACAAACAACGCTTGGAAACCCTATGACAATAGATACATGCTTCTGGAAAAAATGATTTCAGAAGGTTTAAGGGTTTTAATTTTTTTGCTACACTCAACATCATGACAAACGATATCATAACAAATCCCTTTATCATAGCACCGTCAATCTTATCTGCTGACTTCGCAAGATTGGGTGAAGAAGTTAATTCAGTTTTAACTGCTGGTGCCGACTGGATTCACTTTGATGTGATGGACAATCATTATGTACCTAACTTATCATTTGGACCCCTTGTATGCCAATCCTTACGTAATTATGGCATTTCTGTTCCTATTGATGTTCATCTGATGATCAAACCTGTTGATGCCTTAATTCCAGCCTTTGCAAAAGCCGGTGCCAATATGATCACATTTCACCCTGAAGCATCTGAACATGTTAATCGTACGCTTCAATTAATTAGAGATCATGGCTGTCAAGCTGGTGTTGTTTTAAATCCAGCAACCCCGATTACGGTTCTAGATCATATTATAGATCAGTTAGATATGATTTTACTGATGTCAGTCAATCCTGGATTTGGTGGGCAGGCATTTATTCCATCAGTTCTTAAAAAAGCACACCAAGTTCACCAATTGATTTGCCAAACCAATCGAAACATCCGTTTGGAAATCGATGGTGGCGTAACGCCTGAAAACATTGCTGAAATTGCCCAAGCTGGTGTTGATACATTTGTGATTGGATCTGCTCTATTTCACTCCAATGATTACAACCAAACAATTAAAACAATCCGAACACAGTTGGCTACTATTTAACTGTACTGTTAAGTACAGCACTCGTCGACGGTCTATTCAATTATCTCTGGATGAGGATAATACTATTTTAATTCGCTGCCCAGACCCAACGCCACTGACCACTATTAAGGAAATGATCTGTAGTCACACACCCTGGCTTGAAAAACAACTGACAAAACGTCAATCTACGCCTACTATTGAGTATAGCCGCTTTGACGAAGATGTGCTTTTAGATCGTGTTGATATTTGGTCAGCACAAATGAAGCTCATGCCCAAAAAAATACGCTTTAATCAAGCTAAAACAAAATGGGGAAGTTGTAATAGTAACAAAACACTTTCTTTTAACCGAGCATTACTCAAAGCCCCGCTTACTATTATTGATTATGTAGTGATTCATGAATTAGCTCATCTTAAATATATGGATCACTCTAAACACTTTTGGGCCTTAGTTGGAGAATTTTATCCTAATTATCAATCCGCTCGTCAATGGCTTAAAAGATATGGCCATCAAATCACATCTATACCTTCAATTATCTAACTAACTACTCTAAGTTTAAACTACTTAATAAAGGACTATCTTGGATTTCTTTTTGTTTCTTCGATCTTATATATGTTTTATTTTGTTTTAAGTATTGTGTGAAACGCATATCTTTTTCTCTCTTACACTTTTCTAAAAGTGCTTGTATTTTTTTTAAAGGTTTTTTTTATTCTCTTTTTCTTTTAACATGCGTTCATAATATTTATTTAAATGGGATGCATCATCTAATTCTTCTGCTGCAGTAAGTTCTTGATGAAAATCCTCTATATTTTCCTGTTGTTTTTCTAACTCTTCACTTAAAACTTTTACTTCTTTACTTGAAAGTCCATATTCAACACTTTTCAAATTTAATATCGCCTTTTTTAATACTTCCTTTTCTCCTAAAGCTTTGTAAGGTAGATTAACTATTTTATTCAGATTATTTGTGCTCGCCATTTTTAATACTTGCTGTCCTGCTAAAAATCTTTTAGTTTGATTAACTATTTTATGATTTTTTTTTAGAATGACATAACTTAATTCTTTAATTTGATTAATTCCCATAAGCAAATTTTATCAAACTAATTTAACGCCAACAATGAAAAACCATCTACCAGCAAACCCCATTTATGGTTAGTCAAGTTATTCTTCCGGACACTTCGGAGTTGGTTTGTTGTCATGTAAATTGTCATTATTCCCAAAGGCTTGGTCTTACAGAAAAGTATTGGATGATGGGACTATAGGACTATTGGATGATGGGACTATAGGCTTCTCTGGAAATAATATATCTTCAACAAACATCACTTCGTTAGAAATCATTGTTTTACCTTTTAAAACTTTTAAAATAACTTTTCTAGTTTTTTTATTTTTTTTGAACTTTAAAAACTTTACCTTATATATAAACGTGTTAATAACTCCTTTTTTAATAATTATTGAATAAACTAACAACTTAGTGTCGTAATGCAAGTCACATATATTGCATTTTAATATATTGAAGTTTTCTGTTTTATTTTTACAGACTAAAATTTATCTTTATTTTAGACATATTTGATTATAAAAAGAGTGACTCATTGGCTAAACAACGAAAGAAAAATTAACTAATGATTTATTTCCAAATTCCCAGAAAACCAACTTACCCCTAAGTATTTTCACACTTAGAGACAGTTAGATTAGGTTAGGTTAATGTAGATTAGGTTCGATTAATTATTTAACTAATTACATGGTGCGTTCGGGCTACTATCAAACTAACAGGGTTTGTTGACAATAAAATCTGAATCAATAAAATATATCTTCATTATATTTAATACCAAGATGGCGTGGTAAATGCTGCTGATAAGCCATGAAAAGCCTGATTTTTTTGTGTTATATTAGTTGCATCCCAATTCTCCAAATTTTGAGTAAAAACAAATAATGAACGAAACATGTATTTTATATCAGTTACACTTGAAGTATTCCAGCCACCAATATCTTGATTAAATGAACCTGAACCAGAACTCCTAAACATTGAATTCATATTTGTTACACTAGAAACATTCCAACTACCAATATCTTGGTTAAATGCATCTGCTAATTTAAACATTTCTTTCATATTTGTGACACTTGATACATCCCAATTACCAATCGCTCCATCAAATACTTCTGCCTCAAGAAAAAGACCTTGCATATTTGTTATAGTCGATACATTCCAATGATTAAGATCAGCATTAAAGTCTGATGCTTCCCTAAACATCTCTTGCATACTCGTTGCTAATGATAAATCTGGTGCATCTGATGTAGAAATTGTCTCTATACTGGAATTTCTAAATGCGTTTTGCATTGAAGTCCATTTATTAGTTCCCCATTGCATTACACTTGTAACTTCATCCTTACTACTATTATTATCATGTAAATTAATATCGGGAATACCACTATCACTTTTAGGAGTAATCTTAATTATCTTATTTCCAGCACTCGCATAAGTGTGTGATATTGCATTATCTTCTACAGTTCCATCTCCCCAGTCAACCGTATAATCTGCACCACCACTTGTCCATGGCAAATCAATTGTCATATCTGTTGTATTCCATTTTGTAACAAACATTTCTGGTTCGATTGTACCTATACATGGCGCGTTCGGGCTACCACTAACCCAACACGGTTCGTTACCCGCTAAACCAGATCCTGTAAATGCACTGCTGATATTTGTTAAGTCGGAAACATTCCAACTATCAAGATTTTGATCAAAAACCGAAGCCCAAAACATTGAATCCCAATTTGTAACATTTGAAACATTCCAGCTAGAAATATCTTGATTAAATGAATAACTTTGATCTGTAGTGTTAAACATTGAACCCATGTTTGTCACACTTGATGTATCCCAACTACTAATATCTTGATTGAATTTCTTTGCATATTTAAATGCACTACTCATTGTCGTGACAGCTGACGTATTCCAAACTAATGGGCATGTACTAACTCCTTGAGGACAGCCATTATTAAACTCACTCGCAAATTCAAAGATTCCATCTAAGCTAGTAATGGTTGAAATATCCCAACTACTGAGATCGCCATTAAACTGACTATTTTTAAATGATTTGCTCATCCTTGTCACACTTGACAAATCTGGACTGTCTGTTGCTGAAAAACTAATTAACATTGTTGTTCCTTCAAAAGCTCTAAAAAAGTTTGTCCACTTATTACTTCCCCATTGCACTATATCAATTATTTCATCTTTACTTCCATTATTACTACCAAAATTAATGTTAGGAATACCACTATCACTTTTAGGTGTAATTGTTATGGTCTTTTCTCCAGCACTCGCATAGGTGTGTGATATTGCATTATCTTCTACGGTTCCATCCCCCCAATCAACTGTATAATCTGCACCATAGCTTGTCCATGGTAAATCAATTGTCATATCTGTTGTATTCCATTTTGTAATAAAGGGCTGAATTTCAATAACATCTGTTACTGTTATTGTGAAATCCTTACTAAATACTAATGATCCATCTGTTGATATTAGTGTAATTAGATAACTTGAAAACGACTCATAATCAAAACTTTCTGCCGTTTTTAACGTATTTCCATCTAGTGTGAATTTACCCGCATCGGTTCCACTCAATGTTAACATATTTGTTCCTAGGCCATCATCTGTAATTGTAATTGTACCAATCTCTGTACCGACAGCTTCATTTTCAGCAATATTCATGTTGCTTAATGTAATATCTGTTGCTGCTAAATTTGTTATCGTTGTACCTCCAGCAGTTGCTCCGCCAGCTCCTGCAGCAAGACGCTGCTTTTTATCTACCAATGTTTCTTTTTTACCACCTGCTTTTTTTATCTTTACATTACTTACATACAACGTCTGTTTTGCTTTCATCTTTGTTTTTAAACTGGTAATCGCATTTGACTTGATTTCTACACTTAACTTCGGGCGCTTTTCCATCACTGCAACACTATCAAATACGCCTGAACTGCTTAATTTTATGGCTTCTGGCAGTTTGATCACTGACTTTACATCTGCTAAACTTTTTTTCTCAACTTCTTTTTTTACTTCTTTGGCTAACTCCTTAATACTTGCTAAAAACTCTTTTTGTTTTGTTGCATCAAACTCCACTGTCTCACCTGCTAATAACTCTGCTGATTCATCTTCTGCAATGATTTCCATCACTTTTGCCGTCATTGCTGATGTAAATGGATCTCCATTTACTGGCCCGGTTATACTTAATTCACCTTCTGTAATATCAATAATTGCGGTAATTAATGTTTTTTCTTTAACTGCCATTAATAACTGGCCATCCACACCTTCACGACTAGGTACAGGAACTGTAAATTGGCCATTACTATCTGTTTTCATACATTCTATCCCAGACATTGACGATTGCGTTAATATATCTACAATACATACTGTTGCATCTGTTAAACTCATTAAATCTTCGCTCACATTCATATTTAATACTGACATCGATAAATTAGCTTGTGTATTTGTTTTTGGAACTGAAATTGTACCTCTGATACTTTGATTTGTTGTACTTGCAGTATCTAATTGATCTTCATTATCTGAATCTGATGAAAATAAACCGCAACCATATAGCAAAAAACTACTACATAGTAGCACTGCCATCACCTTTATATAATTTTTACTCCCTTTTGTAATGCCTTTTCTCATTTGAGACCCCCCCTCATTAAAGTATTTGTTTTTTTAAATACCTTTTTTTTTAATATCTAAATTACTTCCTTCCCACTTTCTTTAAAAATTAAACATTTTAATTTTTAGACTCCAATCCAAACTATTATTTTGACTACAATGGCAGTTAATTTTTTAAAATTTTAATAAAACACCTCATATTAAAAAGGTCACTAATAACACTAAATTACTTTTGGATTAAAAAATTATTAAAGACAACTTAGTCATCGGTAATGTAAAATAGTAAGTATGATTAATTATGTTTCACTCATTAATGAAGCGACAGTATATGATGTTTGCATTAAACCACCACTAGATAAACTCAATCAACTTTCACAAAAATGTAATAATTCTATTTTTCTAAAACGTGAAGACTTACAACCAGTCCATTCCTTTAAACTGCGTGGTGCCTATAATAAAATATCACAACTATCCAAACAGGAACTTAAACAGGGTGTTATTGCTGCCTCGGCAGGTAATCATGCACAAGGCGTTGCCTATTCGGCTCAAAAACTGGCTATTTCAGCAACTATTATCATGCCTGTTACCACACCTGACATTAAAGTTGCGGCTGTCAAACGACTTAATGCTACTGTGATCCTATTTGGAGATACCTATGATGACGCCTATGACCATGCAATAGAAATTGCAAAACAAAAAAAATTAACTTTTATTCACCCCTATGACGATCCCCTTGTCATTGCGGGTCAAGGTACTATTGCTGTGGAACTACTTGCAGAATGTCCTGATGTTGACTATCTGTTTGTTGCTGTAGGGGGTGGCGGTCTCATTGCTGGGGTTGCAACTTATATTAAGTCAATCAATCCAACGATTAAAATCATTGGTGTTGAACCTGATAATTCAGCTTGTATGACAGCGGCTTTAGCGGCTAAAAAACGCATTACTTTAGATCATGTTGGAATCTTTGCAGATGGTGTTGCCGTTAAACAAGTCGGTGAAGAACCATTTAGATTGGCACAAATCTATGTTGATGAGATGATTACGGTTTCTACTGATGAGATTTGCGCTGCTATTAAAGATATTTTTGATGAAACTCGACATATTGCTGAACCGGCAGGTGCATTAGCCACTGCCGGTCTTAAAGCTTATGTAAAATCCAACTCAGTCTCACAAAAAACACTGATTAGCATCAATTGTGGTGCTAACACCAACTTTGATCGCTTACGTCATATTGCAGAGCGTGCTGAAATAGGTGAAAATAAAGAGGCTATTTTTAGTGTTGAAATCCCTGAAAAACCCGGTAGTTTTAAATTATTTTGTAAGCTACTCGGAAAACGGCCGATCACAGAGTTTAATTATCGCTATAACACGGCTCAATCTGCTCATATTTTTGTCGGAATTGGATTGGAAAATGCCGATTCTTCAAAAAATGATTTACTCGCATTGCTTAGTGAAAATCACTACCCAACTATCGACTTAACTGATAATGATGTGGCTAAACTTCATGTGAGATATATGGTAGGGGGTCATGCTGCAGATGTTGTAGATGAAAAACTATTTCGCTTTCAATTCCCTGAACGACCTGGTGCATTGCTAAAATTTTTAACTACTTTAGGGAGTCGCTGGAATATCAGTTTATTTCATTATCGCAATCATGGGGCTGCTTATGGACGTGTCTTGGTCGGCATTCAAGTTCCAGATCATGATATTGATACGCTAAAAGCGTTATTAGACTCTATTAATTACACTTATTTTGATGAAACCGGAAACCCGGCCTGGCAACTCTTTCTTCAGTGACATTATTAGCAAATTATGGATGGGAAGGTAAACGACCCAAAAAAGGACTATTGGCACGTATTATTAAGGAATTTCAACATATTTATCATGTTGTTATCGATAGTGACCCAAACAGCCATACCGCCAAAGTATCCGGTCAATTTCGTCATCAAGTCAAAACCCCTTCCGATTATCCGGTTGTTGGTGATTGGGTTATTGTTGCTAAAGGAAAGTCTGATTCTCATTATACTATTGAATCTTTACTCTCACGACGAAATCAATTGTCACGTGTTCATAAACACCATAATCATGAAGAACAAGTATTAGTGAGTAATGTTGATATTGCCTTTATTATGATTAGTATTGATGGCTATCGACAAGATAACGAAAATCGACTTAATCGCTTTATTCAATTAGTGACGAAAGCAGGTATTTCTCCCATTATTTTATGTAACAAAACTGATTTAGTGACGAATCTTCCAACTGCTGTCAAACAATTAAAAAAACTTGTTTCTCCTTATAAATTACTATTAATCCAAGCTAAGTTTAATCAAGGCATTGATGCTGTTATTGATCAGTTACCCCCCAGAAAAACAGCGATTGTATTAGGGGTATCTGGTGTTGGAAAATCAACTTTAATTAATCAATTAATGAACCAAAGCATTCAAAATGTTCAAGATGTTAGAGTCAAAGATAAGAAAGGGATGCATACCACCCGTAACCGAGAATTATTTAAACTGCCTAATGGCGGTTTAATTATCGATACGCCAGGAATTAAGTCTCTTGAATTATGGCAAGATGATTCAACGAATAAGGCAGCTTCTGAAACCGATGCTCGCTTTTCAGTCATTTATCAATTAGCAGAACAATGTAAATTTTCTAATTGCACTCATCAACATGAACCCCACTGTGCTGTTAAAGCCGCTGTAGAATCTGGTGAATTAGAGTTAAGTCTATTACAATTATTTTTAAACCAATAAAAATAGGAGTTCACAATGAATAAAAGCCTTCTTACCAATCTAATCTCTTTTGCTATTATTATAATTGGTATATTGTCACCACTATATAAAAATCTTATTATGACTGTTGGTTTTTTTGCCTTTTCAGGTTCAATTACCAATTGGCTGGCCGTTCATATGTTATTTGAAAAAGTCCCTTTCTTGATTGGTTCAGGTGTGATTCCGAATCGCTTTGAAGCCTTTAAAAAAGCGATTAAAGACCTAATCATGACCCAATTTTTTACTGAAGACAAAATCAAATCAACATTAGGGGCACTTATTCAAACACCACAGTTCAATGTCGATACGATCACTGATAGTATTGATCACGATAAGGTTTTTAATGGTTTTGTCCAAGTGGTGCAAGCGTCGCCATTTGGAGGAATGCTGGGTATGTTCGGTGGAATCCAAGCCTTAGATCCATTAAAAGCACCTTTAAAAGAAAAAATAAATCTTATTGTTAAAGAATTACTGAGTGACTCATCTGCTTTACTCCCCTCACTTACACAAGAGGGGTCTTCAATTAGTGATATACAAAACAAAATAATAGCCATTGTTGATGATCGGTTAGCTGAACTCACGCCACAAATGATTAAAGAAATTATTCAGACTATGATTAAGCAGCATTTAGGTTGGCTTGTGGTTTGGGGCGGTTTTTTTGGTGGGATTATTGGCTTATTAATGGCCATCCTAAACAAAATTTTGGGTTAACGTATTATTATTGGTCTTTAATTATACCGCTACCAAATTTGGAGTATTATTTAGGATTAAATAATATTAATCTGTCGCGAAATGTCTAATCTTCACAATTTTCACCTTCGTTATGGTGCTCTGCACCACTTCCTCAGGCGATAAATTGCAAATCTTATGCCTTTGGCGACATCGCATTCAATCGATTTTTTCTGTGTTTCGACAGTCCCAAAGTGATTAATTTTAAATCCTAGACATTTGGCGACATCGTAATCGATCGTGGTTTCTGTTTTGCGATAGTCCTATCAGTTGAAATGCTTCATAAATATTGCAAATTAACGTATAATTGAAAGTGTATGTTGTGCCTAAAAAATCATAAGTACACTAATATGTGTATCGCATATTTAAGCTGCTTACTAGGTATCATCGTTATTACGCCAAACTCATTAACAGCGTTAGGAGATCCCCCACAATTTGATGATGTTAACACATCAAAATATGGGTTTTTAAATCCAAAAGTTCAAAATTCAGATTTACCACCAATTAAAAAAAAGTCAAAAAAACAAACGCAAGAAGAAAATGAAAAAAAGACACAATCAAAAGAGCAAAAAAATAGTAATTCAAAAAACATTGAAAGTGCAACACTTGAGGATGCAAGTAAGGCAGTATTAATCAATCAACCAGATCAAAATGAAATAGAAAGTGTAGATGATCGTGAAGGGACTGATTTAATTGTATTGGAGACGCCAACAGAACAGAGTATTGATGATCAAAAGCGCAATAAAAAGAAAAGACAATTGCTAAAACGTAAGCAATTTAAACTTGCAGCGCAGTTATTATCGACAGTGCCTGTTAACCAATTGACCATTGCTGATCAGCGTTTAATGAAAAAGTTGCAGTTGTTTAATTATATTGAAGACGAAGCGTCCAAAAATGTTAAATTATTCGGAAAAGATGAATCAATAGATGAAGAGACGCTTAAAACAACAGATCGACTCTATAAAGCAGCGCAGCTCAGTTATATTGAAGAAAATAATAATTTAGCACAAGACTTATTAGTTCAAGCATTATATTTGGATCGTCGTCATTTTAGAGCTAAAAGTTTAATGAAATATGGATTGAAAAAGCCCCGGGGTACTTATAAAATAGAAAATTTAGAACGTAAATATTGGCAAACTTCATTAACTAACTTTTACAGTGGTTACCCCGAAAAAGCAATAAAAGATTTAACAGTTTTAGCTCAGTTTGAGCCTGAAAACGCCTTGGTATTTGAGCGGATGGGTTCTGCTTATTACAGTATGGGTAAACCCAAAGAGGCAATTGAATCTTGGAAGCGTGCATTATATTTAAATCCAGATAATAAAGAGCTTAGAACATTTATTTTAAATGCAGAAAAAGAAGTGAAACGTCAAAATGAAATTTTAAATTCAATATTAGCTAAAAAGAAGAAGAAAAAGCAATTAAAAGTTACAGAAAATGACAAAGTACGTATTTTAGGCGTGTATAATGATTCAAATAAAGCATATAGCTTTGCTCAAGAAGTTCGGCAAGAATTAAAAACGAACAATATTCTTGTCGAAGAGCGATTAGATGGAAAATGGGAGGTCAAAGTAATTGACAAGGGTGTAAAAGGTAAGGAGACAAAAAAATGAAGATGATTATTACGGCATTATTTATGTTTTTAATTAGTATAAGTAGTACAAGTCAGGCCATTTCAGATCAAATTTTATTAGAGACTAGTTTAACTGAATTGGCGCAGAATGCCTTAGATAATATGTATGGTAAAGGAAATTTTATTGTTCGAGCGCGGGTGGCAATGACAGCGGCAAAGTATGAAGTAAATTATACCAAAGAGTCTTCTCCTCAATCTAACAATAGCAAAGCGAATAAAGATCAGAAGCAGCCTGTTTATATTTTACCTGGTGTACCTGCATTAAAAAACATTGCGCCAGATGCATTTAATAAACTACCGTATGACTCTGTTACGCAGATGATTAAGCCAAAGATAAAAAAAATTCATATTTATATGATTGTTAATAAAGGGTTGCCAAAGCGAAAAGCGAGAGAAGCACAGCGAATCATAACTGAATTATTAAGCCTAAATGATAAGCGAGATAGTATAAAAGTCACATATAAGCGTTTCGAAGTCAATGATAATGCAGGTACTCAGCAAATTACGTTAATACCAGGAGATGAAAAATTAGTTAGCTATCAAAATATATTTTATTTTGTGATTATTTTATTGTTAATGGGCGGGTTAATTGCGTATATTATTTTTCAGCGAAAAAAAGGACTACCTGATCAGGAATCAAGTTCAATGGCAGGCGGGGTGTCTGTTAGTCCTAATATTGAAGTGAGTAACGATAATGAAGGTGGCGAATCGCAGTCATTAATAGTCAATGATTCAACGATGAATTTTTATTTTCAGTTTATTAATAAAGAGAATATTAATAATTTTATTTTTTTATTAAAAAAGGAGACGATTAACCCAGAATATTTAGCCATTATTTTGTCATATCTTCCATCATCCTTGTCATCAAAAATTCTATCAGAGTTAGATATGGATATTAAGCGCGCAGTGATTAGTCATTTAATTAAAGAAAAGTTGGGTAATAAAGAGTTAATTGAGCAATTAGAAGGAAAGTTAAAGAATGCGATGGAGTGTTTTATTGGGGGAGAAAAAAAAGTGGAGTTATTATTAAGTGAAACAAATTCTCATGAAAAGCAACAGCTTTTAAATACGTTAGAACAACATGATCCTGGATTGTATCAAAAAGTACGGAAAATGGTTATTTTGTTTGAAGATCTTCAATGGGTATCTGATGCTGAAATTCAGTTGATAACATCAGAGATCAATTTAGAGGTCTTAGCCATTGCCTTGATGTCAGCGGACCAATCATTATATGATCGGTGTTATACCAGTTTATCTGAATCAGCTCAAGCAATGTTAACTCAGTATTTAGAGCTTAAAAAAGAAGAGGTTTCTGATGATGATATACAAAAAGCGCAAGATAGAATTTTAAAACGAATTAAGGTTCTCATTGGGCAAGGAAAAATAACATTAAATCAGCAATTTGAAGAAGGAGGTTAATGCAATGGATATTAATTTAATTTTAGGAATAATAATTGCCTTTGTCTCCATCTATATCGGCGTGCCAGATGTTCGTCAAGATCCGTTAATTTATCTTCAATTAAACAGTTTTTTACTGGTCTTGGGAGGGACAATTGGATCAACGTTAATTAGTACCTCTATTACTGAGTTTTTAAGTTTAAGTAAAGTGTATTTACGAATTATATTAGGAAAGCGTTTATTACAGCCCAATCAAGCGGTCAAAATTATGGTCGAAATATCTGAACGTGCGCAAAAAGTAAGTAAACAAGACCTAATTTTATATGTGTCCAAATATCAAGATTCATTTTTAACCAATGCAGTAGAGTTAATGTCAATTGGACTAGAAAAAGAGTTTGTTAATCAAACATTAGAAACGGCCATAGAAGAAGATCGAAGGCGTAATACGACAACCATTAACATGATTCGTAAAATGGGATCGTATGCCCCCATGTTTGGGATGGCAGGAACTGTAATTGGTGTGATTCAAGTTCTAAAAAATGTAAATGATATCGATAATATAGTCAGTGGGATGGCATTGGCGTTATTAACAACATTATATGGTTTATTTTTCTCATCAATTATTTTTATTCCCATTTCCAATAAAGTTCAATCACGTAGTGACAATCAAGGATTAGCTGAAGAAATTATTCGTGAAGGCATATGGATGGTCATGGAGAAAGAAATTCCCTTGAAAGTAGAGAAGTATTTATCTGCATTTCTAACTAGACAGGGTAATGAGAAAAAATAAGCGTCATATTATTGATAGACCTTCTATCTTAGAAGGAGATGAAGTCAGTACGGTTTATGGGGACATAGTCACCTTTATTATGATGTTATTTATTTTATTATTTATTTTATCGTATAACAAAAATAAAGAAGCTGATTTTTTTATTAAAATGCAGCAAAAGATTAGTGGTAAGGCACAAAAAGAAAATCAAACATTATCAACAGATCACTTATTGGTCAGCCAATTACAAAATTTTATTAAAACCCAAGATTTAGAAAAACATACACAAGTATTAGTGGATGAACAAAAAATAAAGCTGATATTAAATGCGCCGACATTTTTTAGTAGCGGTAGTGCGATATTAAGTTCAAGAGGCCAGCGTGCAATTACGGGGTTAACGCAACTATTAAAAGGCGTTGATAACCCGATAATGATTGAAGGTCATACTGATAATATTCCAATTAAATCATCACAGTATGACTCTAATTGGGAGCTCTCTTTTCATCGTGCCTATTCTGTTTTAAAAATATTAATCAATCGGTTAAATCATACACCAGATACATTATCAGCAACGGGTTATGGTGAGTATCGACCGATCGCATCTAATGACACATCAGAAGGTCGTGCGCGTAATCGTCGTATTGAAGTGAACATTATTCGACTCACAAAAACAACAACAAAGTAAGCGTCATCAAATTTAATTTAGGTAAAAATAGGAGAATTTAAAAATTCGTCATTCGTTTCAGTATGTTTAAGTAGTTTAATTAATTCTTCAGTAGCAGTATCTGAGTCAATATTTTTTCTTAGCATGTAGGCTTTTTTAAGTGTAGACTCAGACAGTAGTAAGTTTTCTTTACGAGTACCTGAATTAATAATATCAATGGCAGGATAAATGCGTCGATTAGCTAGTCGTCGGTCAAGATGAAGTTCCATATTACCAGTTCCTTTAAATTCTTCATAAATAATATCATCCATCCTGGAGCCAGTATCTACTAATGCCGTCGCAATAATAGTGAGACTACCACCGCCTTCAATATTTCTTGCCCCACCAAAAAATCGTTTTGGTTTATGCAGTGAGCTGGGGTCTAATCCACCAGACAGTGTTCGACCAGAAGGTGGAACAACTAAATTATACGCGCGAGCAAGTCGCGTAATACTATCCAGCAAAATGACAACATCCTTACCGCTTTCAACGAGACGCTTTGCGCTTTCTAATACTAACTCAGATATTTTAACATGTTGTTCAGGCGGTTCATCAAATGTAGAGTAAATTACTTCCCCATTCACAGAACGTTCCATATCAGTCACTTCTTCTGGTCGCTCATCAATCAATAACACTTTAATTAAAACCTCCGGATGATTTTTAGAAATACTATTTGAAATTTCTTTGAGTAGGGATGTTTTTCCTGCTTTTGGCGGTGAAACCAGCATGGCGCGTTGTCCTTTACCAATAGGGCAGAGCATATCAATTATTCGACTTGAGATAATTGACTTTTCAGTTTCGAGTTTAAGTAGTGAGTCCGGATAAACAGGAGTAAGTTGGGAGAAACTACTGCGCTTTTTTTGGAGTTCCGGACTGTCCCAGTTAATTGCTTCAATACGTAACAGCGAATAATACCGTTCATTATCTTTTGGGGGCCGAACTTGGCCATAAATAATATCTCCAGAAAGCAGTGAAAAGCGGCGGATTTGTGTTTGAGATACATAGATGTCAGATTTATTGGGAAGATAATTACTCGTTCTTAAGAAACCGTATCCATCAGGTAATATTTCTAAAATACCGCGAGAACAAGTAATCGTGTCATCTTGGAGTTCAGTTTGAATAATTTTAAAAATCAGATCATCTTTTTTAAGTTGTTTATAATGAGTAATACCTAATTGACTTGCCCGTTCTTGAAGTTCTTGTAAAGTACAACATTGTAACTGTAAAATAGCAAATTTATCAGGCAAATTAATTGCATTAACCTTATTGTTAACCAATTGATCTTTAGGCGTTTCTGTTGTTATTGGTTTTTTTGAAATTGATTTTGTTGAAGTAGAGGCTGTTTTGGAGCTTACTTTTGTTGATTTAGTTGAGGGGGCTTTACTTGTAGATTTTTTTTCTGTAGACATTATTCAAAACTCCTTATTGAATGAAAAATGATATGAATATATTTCTTATGCAACCTTTATAAAATCATTAAATGAATATATTCAACTTTATGTGTACTAATTATTGGATAATTTCAGTAATATTAAACATTTTAATAAATTTATGAAATAACTTTATTTGAAATGTTTAGCTAAATAGGCGAAAAATACTTAAAATACATATTAAATATTTATAATTAAATACAATTTGAATTTACCATAAACTGATAATCGATTGCAAGCTTTAAGTAGATTGGTTACTATAATAGTATGAGATTTTTACAAAACGTAACAATGATTTTGAGTATGCTGGGGCTTTTTTGGTGTTGTTCGATTGAGGCAAAAAATACAAAAAAATCAAATAACGTCATCATGTCAGATACGCAAGTGGCTGAATTAGGGATCCTATATTCAACTCGGTTAGAAGAAATTCAAGTGTCATTAGCACAAAATAAATTGTCCAGTGCGATTTATTATACGACATTGCTTAAAGAAAAATTAGTTCATGATCAAATTCAGCAGTTGGATGCTTTATTTCCATCAAATACGGCGGGATTTAAGGCAGAACCTTATCGTAATCAAGCGCGGGGGATTGGCTTAAATGGGGAATCATTTGGAGTGGTTTTATCAAAACGATATAGTAACGATGAGGGGCATTATATTGAATTGTTAGTGGTTAATGATAGTGATGCCATTTCAGAGTATCAATTATTGATTAAGCGCCCTAATCTAATTGAAGAACTTCAAGATGCAAGGTTAATAAAGTTACAGTCTTATATGGCAATTGAAAAATGGTTGCCAGAGCCTAAAATTATTGAGCAAAATATTTTGATTAATACTAATTTAATGATTAATATTTTTGCAAAAGGGGTAGAAAATCCGGAAGTAATCAGTAACTTTTTAGAAAAAATACCATTTAAAGAAATTGAAAGCCATTTAAAGAACTGATATAGTTTTTGAAGTTGCTCTCGTAGCTCAGTTGGTAGAGCACTTCCATGGTAAGGAAGGGGTCACCGGTTCAAATCCGGTCGAGAGCTCCATGTTTAAGTAATACGGTTTAAATAATAATGACTAATAAATAGATTAAATATTAATATTTATTAAATAGGGAATTATGACACAAAATATAAATTTAAAGGGACCATTAGCTGCTAAAGTCAAGTCATTATGTGATAAAGGACATGAATTACCCCCTGATTCAATTATAAAAACAAAATCTCAAATAGAAGGGGTTCGGCAGGCATGTCAGTTAACAAGACAAATTTTAGATCAATTATCAAATATCATTAAAGCAGGGATCACAACAGATGATATTAATACGTGGGTTCATGAAGAAACACTTGCACATGGTGCGGTTCCTGCACCGTTAAATTATCGTGGGTTTCCTAAGAGTATTTGCACCTCATTAAATGAAGTGATTTGTCATGGGATTCCGGATGATACGGTTTTAAAAAATGGGGATATATTAAATGTTGATGTAACCTGTATTTTAAATGGGTTTTACGGCGATTCTTGCCGAATGTATGAGATTGGTCAGGTGAGTCATAAAGCAAAGCGTTTGGTTCAAGTAACACAAGCGTGTTTAGCGAGTGGCATTCAAGCCGTACAACCGTATCAGCCGTTAAATCATATTGGTTTAGCAATAGAAAAAATTGCTCATTCTGAGGGGTTTAGTGTGGTAGAAATGTTTGGGGGACATGGAATTGGGATTGATTTTCATGAAGCCCCATTTATTTATCATTATGATACGGGTCATCCAGAGATGATCATGCTGCCTGGCATGATTTTTACTATTGAGCCAATGATTAACGAAGGGACACATAAAGGAAAGATATTAGCAGATAAGTGGACAGCCGTCACAAAAGACGGCAAGTTGTCTGCGCAGTGGGAGCATACAGTATTGGTGACTGAGACGGGCTATGATATTTTAACATAACAAATACATTATAAAGTTTCGATGCAATTTATTTATATTATTTGACGATAACTAAAATATAAATAAATTAAAATAACAACTTTTTAATAAGGGGTAATTTATTTAAAAGTTGAAAAGGAGAAAAAATGCCAGATTTTAAGGCCGGCTTACTTGCTTTAGCAACTATGGGTGAATTAGCCGCTCATAAAGGATTTGAAAGAAGTAAAGTTTCGACTTCTGCAACAAGAAGTGTTGAGGAATTAAATGTTCTTAGTCCTAGAGAGCTACATGAAGCAGATGATTTATGTCATGAACGTAAGGTGTTGTTAGGTCTATTAAATAAAACCAATGAGGAAATCCAAGAAAACGAAATAGAGTGTTCAGTTGAACATAAAGATGGTTCTTGGAGCAATATGGGTGTTTCAGGTAAAACATGTGACTCGGGTTGGAGTACGTACTGGTTAGGGGCTGCGGTTGTAGTAGGAGCATCAGGTAAGTGTGTTATAGATAGATGTAGGACAGATAAAAAAACTCCTGATACTGATAAAGAGAATAGAAGCATTATTGATTCATGTGGTGAAAGCATTATTGATTCATGTGGTAGTATTTTGCCATGCAGTCAAATTCCTGCTGAATTGAGATTTTTAGAATTGCTAGATAAAGTTATGCGAGTAAAGATTGATAAAGGAAAAATAACAGACGAGGCTATTCAAGATTTACAAGACTGTTTGGATACCTTTCCAAAAGAACATTTAAATGAAATAATTAATATTATTCAAGAGAAGTTAAGGAGCCGTCATTATCGAATTCTCGATGAACACAACAGAAGCTGTCCTAGAAGATTTATAGTTAAAATGTGTCGTACCATAACTTGTTCGGATTATTCGGAAAATTATGGTATAACCGAAATTAAGGATCAAATAAAGGATTTACTCCAAAAAGCCCTAAAAAGTCGCCAAGGTGGTGAATTTCTATGACTGAGATAGACCAAAACCATAGAACAGTCACCCTAGGTCGCAGTGGTTGCAGAGTATCAAGTAGCAGTGGTTGCTACGTACCAAGGAGCAGCGGTTGCTACTCATCAAGGCGCAGCGGTTGCAGCGTACCAAGGAGCAGTAGATTTCAAAAATCAGAAAAAGCAGCAGCAGCAGCTGCTGCCAGTGCAGCTTCAGCACCAACAGCAGCTTCAGCACCAACAGCACCAACAGCAGCTTCAGCACCTGCACCAACACCAACAGCAAATATTCAAGATATAGTTGAATCTATAAAAAACAAAATTCTTATTAAAGAAAGTTCTGAACAACTGGAAGAGAAGTTAAAAGAATTACATAATCAGTTAAAACATTCCAATTTTCCAGCAAAAGAAAAATTAACAATAATGCAAGACTTAAAAAAGTACTTAGAATCAAAAAAAAGTGTAAACGGGGAAAATGTTGGTGATGATGAAACGTGGGAGTATGCGTCTTATAGGGGAAACCGTCTAGATACTGTAGAAAAATGGGTTTCAGAATGCGTAGAGGGATTAAAAACCTACATTTCGATTAAAAAAGAAGTAAAAGAGTGTATCCCAAAAACTCCTCCTACAAGAAAATCTGAAGAGAAAAAGGAAGGTCATAGTCCATCTGAACCTGATCAAGATAGAAGAATAGAATGTTTATCGAATCCTGATATTTCCCCTGTATCTGAAACTGCAGGTGCTGGGAATATTCAACGTGATTTACAAAAAGATGTTGAATTCCCAGAATATGTTGCCCTACCAGGTGATCCAGAACATCATCCAGTAGTAAATGGATTGAGTAGTTGGATTGCAAGTTTTACAAATTCATCAAAAGCTTAGTCATTAGGCCAGGGTTAGTAGCTAAAAAATGCTGCTGTCGCGAAATGCCTAATTTTTACAATTTTCACCTTCGTTATGTCGTGCTGCACCACTACACCGCATCAGGCGATAAATTGCAAATCTTATGGCCGGCGTCATCGCAATTGATCTAATTTTTCTATTTTGAGACAGTCCCATTGCATATTCGCTGGCAATAAATTATAGTTAAATATAATGACTGTAGAGCAAACATTAATATTTATTAAACCTGATGGCGTTAAACGGCAATTAGTCGGTCAGATATTAGCTCGATTTGAGCAGAGGGGTTTGTATATTAGTGAATTAAAAAAAATGACGATTTCTTCAGAGTTGTCAGATACACACTATGCGGAACATATTGATAAGCCTTTTTATCCACGACTAAAACAGTATGTCACTTCCGGACCGGTCGTTGCTGCAATAATCGAAGGAAAAAATGCGATTGCAATTGTTAGGGCCATGTGTGGCACAACAGACCCAAAAGAGGCATTGCCTGGAACAATTCGTGGTGATTTTGCAGTATCATTAGATGCCAATGTGATTCATTCGTCGGATAGTGTAGCAAGTGCGCAACGTGAGTGTGAAAATTTTTTTGGTTCAACGATATAATTGAGATCCATTTCTTGCACCTTTATACCAGGGAATTTGAACGTAAGTAGCGTCTTTAGAATCAGTAACTGTTTCTTCTTCAAGTGTCTGTAATGAATTGATGGTGATCGTATGATCATTATGGCGTGGGCTAACCACAGTGAGGATATCGCCAACTTTTATTGAGTGATGACATTCAATGGTGATGGTATTGGGTTTCAGTAAATCCACCACAGTACCGACACAAAGTAGATGGTCACGACGCATATGAGGTTTGGTCAGCTGAACTTGATCAGTATGGTTAGCTCGAAAAAATCCTAACTTAAGTGGACGTTGAAAATGTTTTTGGAGGACTTTTAGCGGAAATTGGGTTGGGTTTTGAAATGCCTGTAATGCAGTTAGAAGATAATCTAGCGACTCACCACGACCGTCAAAGAGCCAATAATCCATCTTTAATGTTTTGAGTTCATCAATTGCTTTTAGTAAACACCGATCAAAAAAAGCAAACATAAAATGGCCATGTTCATTATCATAAAATTTAAAGTAACGACCTGGAAATTGGGTGTCTTGGGCATATTTAATATATCTGTTATGTCGTTCATTGGCACTGACTTCAGGGGTGCCATCTAAAAAGCGACGAACGGAATATTGAATTAATAAAGGACCAAACACATAAATTTCTAACGGGAATGGACAATGCTTTCGAATAGATTGCAACTCTAAAGCAGTAACTTCATGGCTGACAGTTTGACTATGACAGTAATGGGAATAAGCCAGCATGCTGGTAGAAGTATGATTCCCAGTTTCTAAATTTAAGTGACAAGAACTATCTGGGAGGTGATCATGAAAGTAGTCAAGTAAGCCAGGGTCTTGAACCCGAATCTGGCGTAAGGAGGTCGGTTTAATCGCCGTCACCAATTGATCTAATACAGGGAAGTGGTGCTCATGAGCGAGCATATCACAATTGATACTGAGTTCTATTTTAGGATTCAGTGCACGCGCTGTATTGGCTAAATCTAAGAGTGCATTAAAGTCAGTGTGCATTGTTTTAGAAAAAGAACGGATTGAAATTTTAGGGTCTTCAAGAATCAAGTGGTCAATACCGGCCTTGATGAGAGGTTCGATATGATGATGATCATGAACAAAAGTTGTTAATTTTACCATAACTGGCAAATAGTATAGTCTGAAATGCTATAAATTAAAAATTAAGATCAGGGGCAACAGCTTCAGCTAATGACGTTGCGATTGCAGTCGCAATTTCACTTTCTAACCCATCAAGATTACTGATTGATGATTCTTCTTGCTGTTGCTGCTGCTGTTGCTGTTGCTGTTGCTGTTGCTGTTGCTGTTGATTAAAACCTTGTGAGATAGCAGGAATACGCTTTAATTCTTCAAGTTCAGTTATAATTGTCTGATCTCTACGTTTTTTTTTACGATCAGCCATTTCATTGTCACTTTTAGCAAAAGTGGGACCTTTTTGTAGTTTGGTTAAGTTAATCGTATTGGGTTGCATTTCTCTTCTCACATTTTTTGTTTAATTCAGGCGCTAAATAGTGGCCTTTATATTAATTATCGATTTTTTTTAAGAAAAGTTGCATAAAAAATTAATTTATATGTAATTCGAGTGGATATAAAGATTAGAACTGTCGCAAAATAGAAAAATACGACTTATAGCGACAGCGCCATGATTCAGGGGTAAGTAAATCAGCATTAGTCGTTATTTAGAACGCTTAGTATAATAAAAGGAATGAAGATTACCATTTTATGTAGTGGCGACGAGTTGTTAGATGGCCGAGTTATAAATAAAAATCAGGCGATTATTGCGCGCTTGCTGTGGGAAGCTGGGTATGGGGTCAGTCAGGGAGTCGCGATTGGAGATGCATTGCCGCAATTGGTGACGGCAATGGAGAATAGCCAGGTTCAGTCTGATATTGTAATTTGTACAGGTGGATTAGGGCCCACAGATGATGATCGGACTGTTGAGGCCTTGTCGCTCATGTCAGAACTTAAGTTGGTACGCTCTGCTGAAATTGAAAAGCGGTTATGGACATTTTATCAACAGCGTAGGCAAATTATGCCTGAAAGTAATTTAAAACAAGCTGATATGCCCCAAGGAAGTACCATTATTCCCAATCGAACAGGAACAGCCGTGGGGATTCAGTGTCACGTAAAGAAAAATAATCGACAGGTGTGGTGGTTTTTGTTGCCTGGCGTGACTCGTGAGATGACGACAATGGTCACCGATTATATTATCCCCTTTTTGGATCAAAACGTTATCGGATACAAGCAAAATCGTCAGCTAACCACGTTTAAATGTGTGGGAGTAGGTGAGTCAGCGATTTCAGATCGGTTACAGGATTTTTATCCCTTACCAGAGGGGCTAGAGATTCGTTATCAGGTCCCTTATCCAGAAGTACATGTACAGTTATCTGCGACAGGTGCCGGCCTAATATCAGGATATGATCACCATGTGACGCAGATTCGCCAGTTACTTCATGACTGTTGTTATGCAACGGGTTCTGATACCTTTGCAGCTGTCATCGTACAAAAATTACAAGACCAGCATCAAACACTGGCTGTAGCAGAGTCGTGTACGGGGGGGCGTATTGCTCAGATGATCACGGCAATCCCTGGCAGTTCGGCGGTCTTCCTTCAAGGCGTTGTGGCGTATCATAATGATGCCAAAAGCCAGTTGTTGGGTGTTGATACAGACTTAATACGAGATTACGGTGCAGTGAGTGAGCCCGTCGCCCTAGCGATGGCAGATGGGATTATGAAAAAAAGTGGTGCGGATATTGGTTTAGCAGTCACAGGAATTGCGGGTCCAGCTGGCGGTACAGCTGAAAAGCCAGTGGGTACAGTCTGTATCGCAATGGTGACAAAGGCAGGGACAGAGACGTCTGATACACATTATTTTTCAGGTGAACGAGAGCAAATTCAGATTCGTTCGGCTTATGCGGTTTTAGCACAATTGTTTTAATTTGTTTGAATTAAGTTAAATGTTTAGGTCTCATTCCCATGCGCTATTGGGCGGAAGTCCTTGATGGGTTATAAATCATTTTTAATCTTTTTTGGTAGACTATTTAAAATTTTCTTGATTTCTTCTGGATCATTTTCAGTTTCCTGTAGCGCTTGTAAGAGTTTTACAGTTTCCTCCTCGTTTAATGGAGAGAAGTCAATTGTGTGTTCTTTATTAAAAGTTGCGCTATTGCTGTAAACTTGCGTTTTGAGATTATTGATTTTACCGTCAAATCGTTCTATTCGCTTTTCATGTATTCCTGCTCCGATAAAATTAAGAAATTCATATTCTTGCCCTTTTTTTATTATACCTGTTAAATTAGGTAGATCTAATTCTACTGCTTCACCTACATCGTATGGATCCCATCCTCTTGTCAATCCACTAGCAGGTTTGAGTTTAGATTTTTCAGTTCCTAACAAGGGTTTTGAGTCTTTTAAATTTCTGCATTCGACTTGGCAATCTTGATTACCAGTAAATTTAAGTAATTTGTTAAATAATTCTTCTTGATTAGAATCGTTATATTTAGATTTATGATTAATGTAATCCCTATTATTGACAACCAAATTAGTCGCGTGTTGATAAGAGGCAAGTTTATTTTTTAGTCTTTTTAAATAAAGAACCATTTCATTATCGTTATTAAATTTCGCACCTACTTCTATTAGTATTTTTTTAATATTTTCTGTTGTAGGATCATCTTTTGGATGCTCTTCAATATAATCGCAAAATTGGCCATAGTTTTCAAAATAATTAATGATTTTTTCAGCAATTTGCCAATCAGATGTTTCATATTTCCCTTCATCAGGATTAACTACCAGAATGGCTCGCTTAAAAAATTTACGACCAAATATATTTTGTTCAGTGCGACGTATTTCTCCCAGAGGTGCCAATCCTTGTCCTTCTATTAAGATTACTCGATCTGATAGTGAATGTAATAATTCGACTAATTTATCCTGGTCTTTACAACAAATACAGCCTTTCAGTGATGTGGCGTCTTTATAGTTCATGATTCCTTTTTCACTTTTTTTATCTTCAACTAGAAAATTTTTAAGTTTTTCCCACCAAGAATTGTCAAAATTGCTACTTGCTACTAGACGAAATTCATTTTTTTCCCAGTTATCTATAGTCGTCGTACTGTTTTCTTTATTTTCTATAAAATGAAAAAAATGAAATGTTTCATTGAAACTGTTTTTGAATTTCTCCTGAAGTGTACTGTAATGGTTTTGTGTT
>CAXFGY010000002.1:0-34270 GCA_964002605.1 uncultured Candidatus Marinamargulisbacteria bacterium | reverse complement strand
ACTGTAATGGACTTATCCACGGGTAAAAATATACATGAGACTCGGGAATGGGTCATACGTAATTCACCTGTTCCAATTGGAACAGTCCCTATTTATCAAGCTTTAGAAAAAGTTAATGGGGTAGCAGAAGATTTAACATGGGAAGTATATCGAGATACGCTGATTGAACAGGCAGAACAAGGTGTAGATTATTTTACTATTCATGCAGGTGTTCGATTGCCTTATGTCCCTTTAACAGCTAATCGCTTGACTGGTATAGTATCACGTGGTGGTGCTATTATGGCAAAATGGTGTATTTCTCATCATAAAGAAAGTTTTCTTTATACTCATTTTGAAGAAATTTGTGAAATTATGAAAGCCTATGATGTCAGTTTTAGTTTAGGAGACGGTTTACGCCCAGGATCTATTGCAGATGCTAATGATGAGGCTCAGTTTGCAG
Organism: uncultured Candidatus Marinamargulisbacteria bacterium; assembly: GCA_964002605.1. GTDB lineage: Bacteria > Margulisbacteria > Marinamargulisbacteria > CAXFGY01 > CAXFGY01. The sequence continues at coordinate 33,831 of CAXFGY010000002.1, read as the reverse complement.
AGTTAAAAACATTAGGAGAATTAACTCAAGTAGCTTGGAAACATGATGTTCAAGTAATGATAGAAGGACCGGGTCATGTTCCTATGGATCGTATTAAGGAGAATATGGATAAGCAATTAAGAGAATGTTATGAGGCTCCATTTTATACGCTTGGACCTTTAACTACAGATATAGCCCCTGCTTATGACCATATAACATCTGCAATTGGCGCAGCTCAAATTGGTTGGTATGGGACAGCAATGTTGTGTTACGTTACTCCTAAAGAGCATTTAGGTTTACCTAATAAAGATGACGTAAAAGAAGGGATTATTACTTATAAAATTGCAGCACACGCAGCTGATTTAGCTAAGCATCATCCATTTGCACAAATTCGTGATGATGCGTTATCAAAGGCACGGTTTGAATTTCGTTGGAATGACCAGTTTAATTTAAGTTTAGATCCAGAACGTGCACGTTCTTACCATGATGAAACATTACCATCAGAAGGTGCAAAAGTTGCTCATTTTTGTTCGATGTGTGGCCCAAAATTTTGTTCTATGAAGATTACCGAAGATATTCGAAAATATGCTAATGATAATGGATATGGCATTGACGAGGCAATTAAAAAAGGAATGAAATTGCAGTCAGAAAAATTTAAATCAGTAGGTTCTGAAATTTATTCTTAAATTTTTTAAATTTAAGCGATTGCAGTTTTTTTATTTAATTCTTTTAGGTAGTAATTAAATGATTTTTCAAGTTCTAATTGCAGTGTGTTGATATCATTTATCATAATGTTTTGATATTTTTTAGTTTCTTCAATAATTTTAGGAATTAATAGTTTATAGTATTGAATACCATTATCTAAATTTGTTTTAAATAACTCTAGGTAATTAATATCTTTTTTTGATAAATTCGGTAATCGTGTTGCAATTTCTTTTTTAAAGTAATCGATATACATATTTAATTCTTTGACAAACATATGGGGTCTAGGGGTATTGTTGGCGACATTAAAGCGATTATATATGTGATCTACCATGTCTTTTAATGTTGAAATTCGGGAAAAAAATGCTAAATTTGGCCCAGGACATATTGCAGGCTGAAGTGGTCTTTTATTATCTTGTTTATGTTCGATAAGCGCACCAGCAGCAAGGTCTTCGCATAAGCATGCTTTTTGAATGACACGGTTTATTTTCTCCTTTAATGTGTCTCCAGAATAATCTTTAGATAGTGCTTGTATTTTTCTTTTTTGATAAAAAATAGATGCTGTACATACTGGTTTCTTTGAAAATTCGGTATTAGAAACTAAATATCCTTTTGGACACGGGCTTCCTGGTCGACCGTTGTTGAACTTTTTAATTTTTTCATGTTCAGATTGAGTGTTTTTGACAGTATTGAACGGGACTCCTAACGGTGAAATTGGGCTTAAGTATAAATCTTTACTGGTTGCTTTTTGGAGTAGTTTTAATGTTGCTGTATCAACAGTGGTGGCTTCAGGGACTAGTAAAAATGGAGTCGCCCAACCGGTGCGATTGACTTTATAGTAGCGTTGTAATAATTGTTGTTCAGCATGGGTACCAATACCACCTTGTACTGTAATTAATGTTTCTGGTTTTTTAGTGAAAATAGGATATTTCTTTTCTTTTAATGCTGTATTGCATAGTGATAATAATTCTGTAGTAAATGTCTCTTTTTTATCTTTAAACTCTCTTCCATAATTGGACCTAATAAATAGCCATCAGATGCAAAGGCATGGCCGCCACAGTTTAAGCCGGATTCAATGCGATGCTCAGAAATCCAAATTCCTTTTTTAGCTAAAAATTTTCCTTGTGTCATTGAAGATCGATAGTCTGATACTTTCATAATAACTCGTTTTTTAATAAACCCATTTTTGTCAGGATAAAAGTCTTCAAATTCTTCCATATAAGCGTATAAGCGTCGATTAAATCCAGCTGAAAAAACGATTCCTGAAGTTAAGTCACTTTTGGCATAACCACGTAGTCCTGATAGTGCATCTGAAAAAATGAAATCTTGTTTTTCGCCATTTTTATTATAAGTATCTCGATCTAATTTTGTCATAATATTGACATCAATTGAACCTGGTTGTATTTGTTGTTTAAGTTGCTGTTGTAATTTTTTCTTTTTTACCAAGTTACTTGTTTGGCACATTTTATGGTAGTCTTTTCGTAAGGATGAATTATTAGGTAAGAGTGTAAAATATTTATCAATTGTGCTATCAGTTTCAAATTGTTGTGTTTTTATTTTTTCTATTTCTTGATTAACAATGGTATTTACTATATTTAAATATTGTGTAAATCGATTCGCTCTAAAGTCATCTGAATGTTTTTCAATTGGGGTGTAGGGAAGATTATATTTTTTACTGTAATATTTTCGAGTATATTCACATAATTCATCATCGCATAATGAAATAACAGAGCTAATCCCTAGGGGAGCAACTTTTATAGGAGAGTCAATAGTGTATGAAGTTCCCATTACAGGGATATGAAAGTGATGATTGTTCATCTTTATTTTTCCTTATCATTGTTCCTTCTAATGTTATATTTTATTATAATTTTTCTATTTACGGAAGCTTTATGGTTTTTTTACTTATTTTCTCGCTTATGTTTTAATAAAATGGTATTCTTGTAGTTTATGTTAAGTAAATCGAGGTGATTTTTTGATGAAGCAGTTATATTCTGTTGCGGTAGTTGGTGCAACAGGTGTTGTAGGTAAAGAATTAATTGAGACATTAGTACAACGTGATTTTCCAGTTTCCAATTTAAAGTTATTGGCTTCGGAGCGTTCAGCTGGTAATAGGGTTGAATTTAAATCGGAGTCGATTGCTATTGAAAAATTAACTGAAACATCTTTTAAGGGGGTTGATATTGCTTTATTTTCGGCAGGAGGTGCTATTTCTGAGAAATATGTACCCTATGCTGTTGATTCTGGTGCTATTGTTATTGATAATACATCTCACTTTCGTTTAGATGATGATGTACCTTTAGTTGTTCCTGAAGTAAATGCACATGCTATTAAAATGCATAGTGGGGTTATTGCAAACCCCAATTGTTCGACAGCACAAATGGTAGTGCCTTTAAAACCTATTCACGATAAAGCTAAGTTAAAGCGGCTTGTTATTTCTACTTATCAAGCTGTTTCTGGTGCAGGAAAGGAAGCGATATTAGAATTAGAGAATCATACTCGTTTGGGTTTGACAGGCCATGATGTGAACCCTGATGTATTTTCTTATCCTATTTCATTTAATGTTATTCCTCAAATTGATGCATTTCAAGAGAATGGTTATACCAAAGAAGAAATGAAAATGGTTTTAGAAACGCAGAAAATATTAGAATCTACTATTGCTATTACAGCAACTACTGTCCGTGTGCCTGTTTTTGTTGGACATAGTGAAGCAGTTAATATAGAAACAGAATCTGTTGTAACTGTTAATGAAGTGAGAACATTATTAGATCATTTTTCAGGAGTACAAGTTTTAGATGATCCTGCAAAAGGGATTTTTCCGACTCCACGAGAGTTAGCAGGTAAAGACGATGTTTATGTCGGTCGAATCCGGAAGGATATTTCTAATCCCAATGCAATTGAAATGTGGATTGTGGCAGATAATTTAAGAAAAGGGGCTGCATTAAATGCCATTCAAATTGCAGAAGCGGTTATTAATTTGTAAACTATATTAGTCAGTTTTGGATAGCGTTTCATTTTACACAAAGTGTTTTCATCAATTTGGTCCAGAAGCAAGAGCTGTAGGTTGGCAAGATCGTTATCGACAGCGGCGTCGCTTTCAAATATTTTGTGATTACTATAATTTTGATAATAAATCTGTTTTGGATATTGGATCCGGATTAGGGGATTTTTATGATTATCTTAAACAATTACGTTATTTAGTAGATTATATTGGTATTGACTCTTGTGAGGTGTTGGTGAAGTCTGCTAGACTCTGTTATCCATTGGCATTTTTTGAATATACAAGACTTGATCAATATAATCCAGATCGACTTTTTGATTGTGTTGTCGCATCCGGCACTTTTTCGTATAAAGCGTTAGATCCTATTAAATTTTTGAAATTCAATCTTCAATATGCGTATCAATTGACGAAATCTTGTTTTTTATTTAATTTTTTATCTACAAAATGGCCTTTATCTAATCAATTTAATCGCTTTTATTATTATGATATGCAGATGGTTCAAGATATTTGTGATCAGTTGCTTCCAAAACCACAGTTTGTTAAGTTAATCACTAATTATTTGGATGGTGATGTGACGGTTATTATTGAAAAGTAAATCTAATTTAGGGTGGTAGAAGGTTAATATTAATTCGTTTATAAAATTTTTAAATCTAATTAATCGTTTGTAAAGTAAATGTAAGTTATAATAAATTTATGCCAATTAAACTGTCTAAAAATCCAATTTTTGAAATTAGATGTCCCAATAATCTTGGTATTATTACATTATTATTACAAGGAATTGAGCCATTACAAACGTGGTTTCCTCAAGCAACAATACGCATTTCTGTTGATCAAACTCATCATCACTGGCTTAAACGCTTAGTACCTAATGTTCAGCTTTCATCAGAAAATCAAAAAGCAGATTATATCATTACTGGGAAAATAAGTGGGCCATGGTATCAACATCGTTGGCAATCATTAATTCAACAATTTAAGCCATTAGGATTAAGAAATTTATCAGAATTTAAATTTCCTAAAGGCACTCCTCCAACAGAAATTAATCAAAAAAAAACAATTATTACAAATGACCCTGATTATGCACAATGGATGGCATTATGGGATATTCCTGTCATATGGCAATGTAATACTAAAAAACACAATCCACTTCATTATGGTCCATTAGGGATTGAGCACACGTTAATTCATCTTAATCAAACTGAAATACATACTAAAACCAAATTAGAATACAATAAAGTAAACTATTTTAATGAAGCTAACGCAGTATGGTGCCAATGGGGGCTTACAATTGGTGTTATTGGTCCTCAAAAAACTATTATGACATCACAACTCAAAAGTGTTGGCTATCATGTTTATTCAATAAATAATAACTTTTTATTAACAAATAATATTAATACACTTGTTTTTGCAGATGATTTAATGCCATTAAGTTGGTCTCTTAAATTAAGTTGGCATAACACAAAACAAAAATGGTTTAATAAACAACCTTTATATACTATTGAAGCAAACACATTATTTGAGTTTGAACATCAATTGGCACTAAGATGATATTATCGGTAAACGTGAGCGTCGTGAATGAAATAATGGACCCCATTGTCCTAATGCATAAAAAAAGCTACGTAATAATTTTATTCTAAAAACAAACAAACTAATAAACATAACTAATCCATGAACTAACCATTCTAAGTATGAATCTGTATTTTTCCAGGTAAATAACAATTCATTTTTAAGTAGTAATAATTGACGGTGGTTATGATAACTATGCCAGTAATTAATCAATTCAGATTGATTATCAATTTGCCAATTAGAATCTACTTTAACTACCCAACTTCGTTGTTGAATTTGATAAATAAAATCTGCCCATTCATATCCTCCAGGATAATATAAACGATCCAAACCGCCACAATGAATAAATTTAGCTTTATTAATACAAATTGCAGAAGAAAGCCGAGAAGCAAGCGAACATGAACGTCGTCCTGCTTTAAACGAAAATAATATATTAGTATTATTCGGAACAATTACAGCAACATTGGCGCAAAAATCTAATGTTGGCAGCATTTTTATTTGAGTATCAGCATGAACTATCGTTATCCAATCAGCAGATGTAGATTCAATCGCATAATTCACACTTGCTGCATAGCCTATAAAATAAGGGTTTTGAATGACACGACATTGTTTAAAATGAGTCTGTACATAAATTGCAGTCTCATCATCAGATGAATCATCAACAATGATAATGTCATTGAATTGTTGCGTATAATAAAATAGCGTTTTTTTCAATTGCGTTTCACTATTATGCGTATAAATGATTAAGGATGACATCATAACTTAAGTTTAATTGCGCAATAAAATTTAAACAAATGGTACCGAAGGCCGGAATCGAACCGGCACGAATTTGCATTCATTGGTGTTTGAGACCAACGCGTCTACCAATTCCGCCACTTCGGCACTTAAATATAGTATCTTTTTTATTGTAAAATGAATTTAGATTTATGAACAGAGCGGGCTATCTAATTTTTGAAGACGTTGATCATGACGGCCACCTTCAAATGACGTGTCTAGCCATGTTTTAACTAAATTTTGAGCAATTGTCAGTGTTAATGTACGCCCTCCTAAGCACAATATATTTGCATTGTTATGTTCTTTTGCCATTTTAGCTGTGAATTCATCATAAACAAGGGCTGCTCGTATCCCAGGGTAACGATTGGCACGAATACTCATTCCAATTCCTGTACCACAACATAGAATGCCATAGTTAGCTTCTTGAGTATTAATTTTTTGAACTAATTGATCTGCAAAATCAGGGTAATCTACTGAGTTTGATGATGCTGTTCCTAAGTCAATTAAGGTATAGGTTGAATAATTTTGAGTTAAAAATTTAATTAATTCTGTTCGTAATATAAGTGCGCCATGATCTGATGCCAAAACAATTTTCATTGATCACTCCTTTAAATACTATTTAATTGATTGGTATAAATTTACTTATACGAAATTACTTTAAGTATACACTAACTTTTGATCAACTGTTAGAATAGTATTCCTAATGTCAGAACATACTTTTTATCGAAAATACAGATCTAAAACTTTTGCCGAAATTATTGGTCAAAATCATGTTGTTGAAACATTAAAAAATGCTATTATCAATAATCGTTTAACCCATGCCTATATTTTTTCAGGTCCTCGTGGTACCGGAAAAACTTCAATTGCAAGAATTTTAGCTAAATCCATAAACTGTCGTGAGGGACTTAGTGTTTCTCCTTGTCTAACATGTGATATTTGTACTCACATCGCTAAAGGAACAGCTGTTGATGTTATTGAAATTGATGCTGCATCAAACACGGGTGTTGATAATATGCGGTCATTAAATGAAACTGTTAATTTTAGTCCAGTTGAATGTCGTTATAAATTTTATATTATTGATGAAGCCCATATGCTCAGTACAGGTGCGTTCAATGCATTATTAAAAACGTTAGAAGAACCTCCAGAAAAAACTATTTTTATTTTAGCGACAACTGAACCTCATAAAATTCCGATTACCATTCATTCAAGATGCCAACATTTACATTTTCGCAATTTAACTACAAAAGAAATTACTTTACAGCTTCAACATGTTGCTAAATCAGAATCACTCAATGTAAATGAAAAAGGACTAAATTTAATTGCTAGAAATTCAAGTGGGTGTATGCGTGATGCACTCTCATTATTAAATCAAGTTTATTCATTTAAAGGATCTACCATTTCTTATAAGGATATTTTATTTGTATTAGGTACAACTGAAGATACAACATTATTTCAATTATTAGATCAAATATTATCAAATAATCACAAAGGTACAGTTCAAATACTTCAATCACTCACAGCAGAAGGCGCTAATAGTACGCAACTATTAAATGATATTATGCGACTTACAACTCAGTTATTACATATGACCTTAGGACTAGTAGATATAATTGATGGTACATCTGATCATCATAACCTACTTAAAGCGCTTTCTAGTAAAACCTCAATTAAAATACTCACACAACTTAATAGTACATTAGCTAATATTGAAGGAGAAATGCGTTGGTTTTCATATCCGTCATTATTGCTAGAAATTCGACTGACAGAATTTATTAATACTTATATCTCAAAAAGCAAAACAATTACTAATTCTAGTCAAATTCAGTCACAGTTATCACCAAAACAAGATTTACAACAAATTAGCCATTCAACAGCATCCCAACACATAACTGAAACCCAATCAATATCACCAGAATCTCAAGCGAATGATATATTAACGTCTAATAAAAATACGTTTCAAACTTTATCAATCCCATCAGAACCTCCAGCGAATGACATAGTGCTACCTAATGAAAATATGCCTGAAACCTCATCGATCCCACCAGAACCTCAAGCAAATGATATATTACCACCTAAGAAAAATATGCCTGAAACCTCATCAACCTTATCAGAATCTCAAGTTAGTGTAGATTCAATAACTAGGCAGTCTAATTTATCTACTGATAAAGTATGGAGCACTATTTTAGGGGATATTAAGAAACAAAGCAGTGCATTGTATGCATTATTACAGGGATCGGTGGTTGTACAGGAAGATGAAACTATAATTTATGTTAAATTAAAACAATCATTTAAATTTTTTATTGATAAATTAAAGGAAACTCATCATCAAGAATTTATTAATAAGCAATTAGCTATTCATTTTAATCCAGCCAAAAAATTTAGGTTATATGATGGAAATCCACTTCCTAATATTACAGAAAATAATGCTACAGCAGACACTATTGAACAACCTAATACCCATACAGAAAAAAAAATAGACAATTCAGATAATAAACTTATTAATGATGTAGTAAAATTATTTGAAGGTACAGTCGTTTAATATTTTTTATAAATATAAAAATTTCTTTTTTTAATATTCTCAAAAAATATATATTAATTTGATATAAAAAAGAGCTTTTTTTATTTTACAAGTAGTATTTTTTGTTGGCATATTTTTTGTTTAATCAGTTTCTTTAAATAAAAAATTATAAAGGATATTTTTATGCCACGCCTTGTAGAACCATTAGATTTTCCTTTTAGATTGGATATAAAAAAATTAATAATCCCCTATCCATTTAAAGTAGAAGACTGGCAAGTAGCCAAACCATCACCAGAATACGGGCAAGCAGTCCAACCATCACCAGAAGAATTAAGAAAACGAGATCCATTGAAAGAAGAATACTGGCAAGCAGTCCAACCATCCCCAGAATACGGGCAAGTAGTCCAACCATCCCCAAAAGAATTAAGAAACTTTATTAATTCTCATAGAAAAATAGATAAAACAAGAGAGATAGAAAATTTTGTATCATTTTATCTAAGCGATGAATATAAAGAAGCAGCAGCAGCACCAGCAGCAGAAGCTGGTTCAGAAGTAGCAGAATATGGATCAGAAAATACATCAGAAGCAGGTTCAGAAGCAGAAGGGAGATTAGAATCAATAGGATTTAAAAATAGTGATGATTTCAAAAACGATCAGAATTTTCTAGAGTGTTTTGAATTGTATTGTGAGTTAGACTCCGAGACTATGAGGGTTTGCGATCACACAAAAAGCTCTTCTATTAAACTGATTAACATTATAGATAGGATACTTAAAAAAGATGAATTTAAAGAAAATTATAGTAATGAAATTGGGTTTACAGTTAGTTTTGTTAACAAAATATCAGACGTTTCGAAGCAATTAAAAAAATTGCGGGAGAACCTAAACACTACTCTATATTTTAATCATGATTTAAAAGAAGAAATAAAAAAAGTTATGACATATGTTGTTACTTTAGCAAAACAGAAGCAATGGTCTTTTGGTGAATATTGGGAACAAGTTTTTGCATGCGCTACTCCAAATTCGAGGAGAAATATTCTTATAGCTTCAAACAAGGGATTCAAAACAAAATTGGCACCTTCTTATGAAGTGGATATAGATTTTTATAATAATAAAATAGGACTTCATCCAGTAGAAATCACTTCATTGTGTTCAAATTTAGATCATGAATCATTTAAAGAAGCTTTTCAAGAAAGATTGAAGCAAAAAGATGCTCAGTTGGATGCACATCAGCAACAAGATGATTTTAAAGAAAAGTATGGAGAAAATAAAGAACAGTTGTTAATTGTTGTAAACAGTGAAGATCAACGGAACTGGGCATATGAAATTATTGAAAATCTAGTAAAAGGTGATAATAAAATAGAATTTGATATGCCCTTTAGAAATAAAATAATTCCTCTCACTAATGATTTAAATTATTTTTTTACTGTTGAGTCAAGATTTGAAAATTGTTGCGTTATTATTACTAAAGAAGAATTAAAAGAAAACTTGAACGTTGATTATCGAAATTACATTAAAAAAAAGCGTAGGGGGGGGCACAGAGTATTAAAAGCAATATCTCCAAAAGGGACAAAAAAACAAGAAGCAGCAAAAGCAGCAGCAGAACAAGCAGCAGCAGAACAAGCAGCAGCAGAACAAGCAGCAGCAGAATCACAAGCAGCAGCTACTAAAATCCAAGCAGTATTTAGAGGACATAAAGGACGAAAAGTAGCAGAATCACAAGCAGCAGCTACTAAAATTCAAGCAGTAATTAGAGGGTATAAAGGACGAAAAGCAGTAGCAAAATCACAAGCAGCAGCTATTAAAATTCAAGCAGTAATTAGAGGGCATAAAGGACGAAAAGCAGCACCACAACAAATATTAGAAATAGTAAAACAAAAAATAGTTAAATTACAATTAGATGTTTTAATTTTAGAAAATAATAAAGAAGTAAAGAAATTAAAAGCAAGACAAGAAGAATTAAAAACAAGACAAGAAGAAGTTAGCTTACAAATAGCAGATAGATTAAAAAAAGCAGAAGCAAAAGCAAAAGCAGCAGAAGATAATTTAAAAAAAGTGGAAGAGAAAGTAGAAAAAGAAAATGAATTATTAAAAAACATATTAATACTAAAAACAGTAGAAAAAGACTTACAACAAAAAAAGAAAAGTTTAGCAGAAGCAGAAGAAAAAATAAAAACTCTAGAAGAAGCAATAGTAGCAGTAGAGAGAATAAAAGATTATCAAAAAGTCAAACAATTAGAACAAGAACTAGAACAAAAATTACAACGGGCAAAAGTATATGCAAAACAAGTGAAAAAAGAAGAAGACGAAAAGTTAACAGAAGCATCAACTGAGGTACAAAGTGCAAAAAAAGAATTAGAAGAAAAATCAGCACACGCAACAGTATATGTAAACGAAGCAGAAAAAAAATTAGAACGCGCAAAAAAATATGAAACCCAAGTAACAGCAGAAAGATCCAAAAAATTAACAGACGCATTAACTGAGGTACAAAGTGTAAATAAAGATTTAAGTAAAATAAAACTATATTATTATCAACCGCCTTTACGTTTAAAAACACTATTAGATGAAGAAATTAAAATAAAAAATAGTATCAAAAAAGGTATAGAGCAAACGAAATGTGACAGGTGTGGCAGAATTAAAGCAGATTATCAGACATACGAACAATACGGACTCTCTATTCGATATCCTGTTTATTTTGGTGCTTCATTATATGAAATCTTGGTCCAAATAGACTCATTAAAACATAACGAAATTTTTAATTCTATAAAACAAAAGTATCTCAAAGACATAGGTGATATAGAGTTAAGTTTAGATGATGAAGAAAAAAAAGTTGTATTTGTTGCTGCTAAGCAAAAATCAAAATTTGACTCATTGCATAATATGTGGGCTACAATATCACCATTAGAAAGATTCACTATCTTGGATGAGTTTCAGAGTAAAGATCCTTGTCAATTTTGGAAACTTCGTAAGATACATGATAGTGTAATAGCAGGAGATAATAATAAACATATAAAACATGAAATTTCTGAAATAACTGAATTTTCAAAAAATATAATTTATAAGATATATCAAGAACTTTCTATTAAAATACTAGAGACAAAAATACAAGAAACAAAAGAAGAGATAACAGCAATAGTTCAATTTAAAAGTGCTTTAAAAGAAGTTAATACTTTTATAGAAGAATCAGAAAACATAAAAGAAGAAAAAGAAAAAAACTTAAAACTTTTAGAATCAGAACATATTAGAGTAGCTGGTTCAATAGAAAAAGCAGAAAAATTAGAAAATACATTAAAATACCTAATAAAAAACAAACGAGTATCAGAATCAAATCAAATTAAACTAAAAACACAATTAACTGAATTACAAACACAATTAACTGAATTACAAAAACTAAACACACAATTAAAAGAATTCATTGAAACAAATAATTCTTTTATACAAGAAAAAGAAATCGGTGGCCATTTCGATAAATTGCATAAAAAAATTCAAGAAGATATAGAATTCATTTCAGAAAAAGAAATAGAGTGTATTCAATCTAAAATAAAAATAATGAATTATAGTCTTAAAATAGATGAAATAATTCTTCAATACTATCAAATAATATTTACACTTAAGGGTCCTGATAAGGGTATTGATTTATATGAATGCTTTAAAGAAGAATTGGATTCTTCTAAAAATACATTAAATTATGTACATAAACAATTTAATCTTTCTCAAAATGAGCAATTGAAAATTAGGTTAGTTCATTTTGAAGACATAAATAGTCAGTTAAATAAATGTGGTGATGGAATTAAAAATTTGCCTAAATTATGGTCTGAAAAATATCAGGCTTCTAAAAAAAGTTTAAGCTATAAAATTATTGTAAATTAAGTTTCTTTTTAAGTTTTTGAAATCAATTAAGTTCATATTGAGTTTCCTTAAAATATATGAGATAACTAAATGATATGAATGCCTTGCTTTTACTAATTATTACATCATTAGGCTATCTTGTTGCATATCATACTTATGGCCAATTTTTAGCTCAAAAAATATTTAAACTTAATAATAATAATCTTGTTCCTTCGCGGGTATTAGCGGATGGACAAGATTACGTTTCTGCTAAAAAACAGGTTTTATTTGGTCATCACTTTACTTCAATTGCAGGGACTGGTCCAATTGTTGGGCCGGCTATTGGCGTGATTTGGGGGTGGGGGCCTGCTTTATTGTGGGTGTTTTTGGGATCTATTGCGATGGGGGCGGTTCATGACTTTACTGCTTTAGTGATTTCAATGCGTAATCAAGGAAAATCTATTGTTGAAATTTCTGAAAAATATGCCAATCGTCGGGTTAGGGTATTATTTTTTAGTGTTGTATTTTTAGCCTTGTTAATTGTGATTGCAATTTTTGGGTTAGTTATTGCAATTATTTTTCATCAGTTTCCCCAAGCAGTATTTCCAGTTTGGGCACAAATCCCGATTGCAATGGGTTTGGGTTGGGTTGTGTTTAAACGGGGTGGGGACTTGAATTTAATGACTGTAGTGGCAGTTATTGTGATGATTGTGACGATTATAATTGGGGTTCAGTTTCCTGTTACAATTGATGGGTGGGGTGGGTTTCCTGCAACAGGAATATGGACCGTTATTTTATTAGCTTATGCGTATATAGCATCTGTATTACCAGTTAATGTGTTGTTACAACCTCGTGATTATATTAATGCCTGGCAGCTTTATTTGTCTTTGGGTTTAGTTGTTTTGGGACTAGTTGTGACTTCAGTGACAATTGGTTTACCGATGGTAACACCTGTTGTTAACTCTACACCAGTAGGGGCACCTAGTATGTGGCCTTTTTTATTTATTACAATAGCTTGTGGGGCAATTTCAGGGTTTCATTGTTTGATTGGATCAGGTACGACATCGAAGCAAATTGAATGTGAAACTGATGCTCAATTTATTGGTTATGGCTCTATGATTACAGAAGCGTTTTTAGCAACTGTTATTATTATTGCTGTGACAGCAGGCATTAGTTTAGCCTACGAAACAGTTTCGGGAGATGTTTTGACTGGTTTTTCTGCATGGCAGGCTCATTATGGGTCTTGGTCAGCGAGTTCAGGACTAGGGTCTAAGTTAACAGCTGTAGTGGTGGGGTGTGCGAATATGATGGCGTCATTAGGTGTGCCGTCTGTAGTAGGAATTGCGATTATGGGTGTTTTTATTGCGTCTTTTGCGGGTACAACATTAGATTCTGCGACACGTGTTCAACGGTATATCATTTCAGAATTGGTTTCGACAACTCAATTTAAGTCATTATCTAATAAATGGGTTGCGACAGCAATTGCTGTCGTTACTGCTGCATTATTAGCATTTTCAGCAGGTCTTAGTGGTAAAGGTGCATTGTTGCTGTGGCCATTATTTGGCGCAGTTAATCAGTTATTGGGAGGTTTGGCATTATTGGTTGGAACGGTGTATTTACATAAAAAGGGAGGAAAACAGTGGTTGATTACCGCTCTTCCATGTGTATTTTTAATGGGAATTACATTGTGGGCATCTGTTTTAAATCAACTTCAATTTATGCAAGAAGGCGCTATTGTTTTATCATTAGTGAATGGTGCTATTATGGTTTTGGCGTTGCTGATGAGCTTTGAGATGGTTTTATTGGGAACAACGTCATCGGTGAAATTGAAGGTGTTAGAGAAGGTATGAATGGTGGGTCTGTGACGCATATTTTTATGATTGCGATAGGAGGTGCGATTGGAGCTGTTTTTCGTGTCTATTTGTCTCAGTGGATTAGCCGTTTATTTTTCTTTACAATGCCAATGGGTATTTTAATAACTAATTTGATGGGGTGTTTTTTGATGGGGTTAATGGCTAGTCTATGTGATAAATATCATGTTTCATCTTTTATTAAATTATTTATTATTTCAGGGGGGTTAGGGGCGTTTACAACATTTTCAACATTTGCATTTGAAACAACTAATTTAATATCTTCTGGTCACTTATTAGTCACTTTAGGATATATTTTAAGTAGTGTTGTTGGCGGAGTTTTAGTGTTTTGGTTTGGTAGTTTAATTATTTAATTTAAACTCATAGGTAGCATAATATCATCTGAAAATTGAACATTGATGTTGTGAGCTTTACTGGCACCTGAGTATTGATTAGAAAATAATAATTTAAATAAATGATTAATTTTGTCTGAGTTTAATATATTTTGATTTTGCATTGTTCACCTCATTAATTATTTTTATTAAACTAATATCATTAAATATGCCAACTTTTTTTTATCAATATGTTCATAAATTATACATATTTAGTTTAATGATTTGTTTATAATTAATAATATGTTTCGAGTGAAAAGAATCTAAATTTTTTATTAGTAATTTGTTACTCTAATGTAGATGTTATTAAATAGTTGGTTAAATTTTTTTCTTTTTTGATTTTTTTCTAATTTAATATTGTTTTTTTCTAATTTATTTTGTTCTGACTCAGTTAAAGCTAATGCTAGCATCGTTTTAAAATCAATTTTTTCTTGTAATCTAATCATTTTTCACTCCTTTTTTGATACTGAGTCTCAGTATTTATATTGTATCATTTTGTTTGTTTTTTACAATAGTACTTTTTGGTGTCTGTATTGTTATTGTTTGTAGAGTATGGATTGTTGTATTGTATTTTTGATTTGATTTTTTATTAATAAATGAGAAGGTGCATTTTTGGCATGCAACGGTACATTTTTGGCATTTTGGGATTGAGGTGCGATCTATTTCCTCTCCTGTTGTTAGTATTATTTTTTTTGTTGTCATTATGGGCTCCTTTTAGTTTTAATAACGCTATAATGTGCAAATGCGTGATTTGATAAACATTGAAATTTTTTGATATTTTTTATGGTCTGTACTTATTGGTAAAAAATGTTTTTTTGCTGTTTTTTATAGTGTTTTTATTATTTTAAATTTTATAATTGTACATCAAATGATGAGTTTTTTCTTAGAGACTTGTTTTTAATGTAGTGTATTTTTTTATTATTTTTTAAATTTTCAATTTGACTTGTTAAAGTGGTTTCATTTGGGGTGTTTTTAAGAGTTTTATTATCTGATAGGGTTTCGTTGCTATTATTGTAATCTTTAATTTCACTCTCTGTTACTATAATGAGTTTTAATTCTTTTTTTATGCCATTCGTTTTTTGATGGGCAGTTATTTTTGGTGACTTACAATTTGAAAGATCAATACTAATAATTTCTTGACAACCATAACCTATTTTTTGTCGGTTTACTAATTGGGTAGTTTTTTGTTTATAAGTTATATTATATGAACCTAAAAAAGTAATATTGTTTATAAAAAAAAAGTTTTGAGCATTTTGAAAGTCAATACTTGTGTAACAAAATCCTATATTTGCTTGTTCAGGTATAATTTTTTTAATCGGATAAATTCCGAATATAATTTTTTCTTTTTGTTTTATGGATCCTCCTAAAAATCCACCAGAAGGAAAGGGGTTGTTCGCTATTCCTTGTTGGATCATTTTATCAATATGTTTTTGTGAGATTATAATATTCATTATATTACTATAGCATGATTATTTTTTTATTCTTTACATTTCCTATAATTTTGATATATTATGTATGAAATAAAATTTATTATTTTATATTAGTTTTTTTGATTATGTAAAAGGAGTTCTTAAATTGTTTACTATTAGTAATAAAGCTAAATATGCATTAGCAACTATGGTTGAATTGGCATTGTCAGTTAAGAACAAGCCTGTTCAGGCAAAATTATTATCGAATCAGTGTCAAATCCCAATTAAATTTTTAGAACATATTTTATCTGATTTACGCCAGGCAGGTTTAATTTTGAGCCAGCGTGGTTCTAAAGGGGGGTATTGTTTAGCAAAAACTAGTGATTCTATTGCTATAATTGATATTATTACAGTTATTGATGGACCATTGTCATTATCATTAGGTTATTGTGGTGGTAATATTTTAAATCAATGGTGGAAATCAGTTGAAGTATGTTTACAAGACGTTTTATTGGTTTCATTATCAGAGTTAGTTGTTAAAAAACAAAAAGAGGAGAAAGTGATTAATTATGCCATTTAAAAAAAATAAAAATAGAATTGCCCAAAGTGCATTAGAATTAATTGGTAATACGCCATTAGTGACTTTAAATCGAGTTAATAAAAGTAGTGCAAATGTTTTGGGTAAATGTGAATTTATGAATCCAAGTTCGTCTGTTAAAGATCGCGCAGCTTTAGCTATGATTGAGACTGCTGAGTCAGAAGGGGTTTTGATTCCTGGTTCAACGGTTATTGAGCCAACAAGCGGTAATACGGGGATCGGAATTGCATTTGTTGCTGCAGTAAAAGGTTATGATGTTATTTTGACAATGCCAGAGTCGATGAGTTTGGAACGTCGCAAACTATTAAAAGCAATGGGTGCAAAATTAGAGTTAACACCGGCTCATTTGGGAATGAGTGGTGCCATTGCTCGTGCGGAAGAATTGTTAAAAGAAATGCCCAATTCATTTATGCCGCAGCAATTTAATAATCAAGCCAATCCACAAAAGCATCGTGAGACGACTGCAGAAGAAATTTGGGATGATACAGATGGTGCGATTGATATTCTTGTGGCAGGTGTTGGTACTGGTGGTACGATTACTGGTGTTGCAAGTTTACTAAAAGAACGAAAACCAGCGTTTACTAGTGTAGCTGTTGAGCCTGTAGCGTCGCCTGTTTTGTCTGGGGGAGAACCAGGGCCACATATGATTCAAGGGATTGGGGCGGGTTTTGTACCAAAAAATTTAGATCGAAGTGTGGTTGATGAAGTTATTCAAGTGTCTAATGAGGATGCCATTGCGATGGCACGACGATTAGCTAAGGAAGAAGGTTTATTTGTGGGAATATCGGCGGGGGCTAATGTTTATGTGGCTTTAGAGGTTGCTAAGCGACCTGAAAATAAAGGTAAAACGATTGTGACAATCTTGTGTGATACTGGTGAGCGATATTTGAGTACAGTATTGTATAATGATGAGGATTAATTAAGGAGTGTTTAAGAATGAATATTAAGATTAATGGTGAAAATGAAACAATTGATAAAGATACGATTACTATTTCTGACTTGCTGGTTCATAAAGCAGTAAAAATGCCAGAAATGGTTTCTGTTGAATATAATGGTGATATGGTTGATCGTGAAAATTTTGAGACGACATTGGTTAAAGAGGGCGATGAAGTTGAGTTTTTATATTTTATGGGTGGGGGACATTAGGTGATTAGATGACCGATTATACTTCTAATTGGAAATTTGAGACGCAAGCGATTCATGCAGGGATTACACCTGATTCTGAAACAGGTGCGACTAAACCCCCGATTCATCAATCGACTGCGTATCGATCTGAAACA
Organism: uncultured Candidatus Marinamargulisbacteria bacterium; assembly: GCA_964002605.1. GTDB lineage: Bacteria > Margulisbacteria > Marinamargulisbacteria > CAXFGY01 > CAXFGY01. The sequence goes on along the minus strand of CAXFGY010000002.1, from coordinate 15,943 downwards.
GCAGAGGGTTTAGAAAATATATTCAAAGGTCATGAATATGGGTTTTATTATTCTCGGGTCGCAAATCCAACTGTTGCTGACTTAGAGTCACGGATTAATGTGCTTCATAATGGTTTGGGGACAGTTGCTGTGTCTTCGGGTATGGCTGCGATTACAAGTATGATTTTTGCTTTGGCAAGTTCAGGGGACCATATTGTAGTATCAAAAAGCTTATTTGGATCGACATATTATTTAATTAATGGCTTGATTAAAAATAGTGGTATTGAAACGACATTTGTAGACACAGTTGATTTTGAAGCGTATGAAGCAGCGATTCAAGAGAATACACGGTTGATATTTGTTGAAGTAATTGGCAATCCTAAATTAGATGTTGTTGATATTAGAGCTGTTTCGAGTATTGCGGCTAAAGTAAATATTCCTTTAGTAGTGGATACTACATTTGTTCCTTCTTATTTATGTGATATTAAATCGTTAGGGGCACATGTTGTGATTAATGCAACAACTAAATATTTATGTGGCGGTAACTCTGCAGTAGGAGGCGTAATTACAGACTTGGGTGTTTTTAGTTGGTCTGACCATTGTTCTAAAGCGTTGTTGGAGATGAAAAAGTTTGGTAAAAATGCGTTTATTGCTGCTGTTAAAAAAGTACGTGCAAATTCGGGTTGTGCGATGACGCCTTTGAATGCTTTTTTAACGATTGCAGCGCTTGAAACATTAGCGATTCGTATGGATCGCCATTGTCAAACAGCATTGAAAGTGGCGCAATTTTTTAAATCACATTCGAAAGTTGTTAGGGTGACTTATCCAGGTTTATTAGATCATTTACAAGCGGATCTTGTTAGTACTCAATTTCCTAAGGGATGTGGTGGGATGTTAACCATTCGATTGGGATCCAAAGAAAATGCATATTTATTTATTAATCAACTTAAGTTAATTGATAACTCGGTGAATTTGGGAGATGCACGGACATTGGCAATTCATCCGGGAGAAACAATTTATCGTAATTTAACAGATAAACAAAAAGAAGAGGCTGGAGTATATCCTGATTTAATTCGTTTATCTATTGGATTAGAACATGAAGATGATATTATTGCTGATTTTAAACAAGCTTTGGAGTATTTAAAATGAACTTAACAGAGGAACAAATTGAACGATATAGTCGTCATATTTTATTGCAAAATGTGGGTGGAGAGGGACAAGAAAAATTACTAAATAGTCGTGTTTTGATTATTGGTGCTGGGGGTTTAGGTGCTCCGATTGCGTTGTATTTAGGAGCTGCAGGAGTGGGACATATTGGATTAGTCGATGCTGATGTAGTAGATATTACTAATTTACAACGTCAAGTTATTCATTTTACACCTGATATTGGTCGTGAAAAAGTGGTTTCAGCTCAAGAAAAAATTAATGCGATTAATCCAGATGTGAAGGTTAGTGTATATAAAGAGTTATTTATGGCATCCAATGCGAATCAGTTAATTACAGAATATGATTTTATTATTGATGGTACGGATAATTTTTCGACTAAATTTTTGATTAATGATGCATGTGTGATGGCAAAAAAACCGTATTCTCATGGGGGTATTTTACGGTTTGAGGGTCAGACGTTTACTTATACGCCTGGTAATGCATGTTATCGGTGTATTTTTAATGGACCGCCTCCTGCTGATTTAGTTCCAACATGTTCACAAGCGGGTGTTTTGGGTGCAGTGGCAGGTATGTTAGGGACGATTCAAGCGGCAGAAGCATTAAAATATTTTTTAGGAATTGGCGATTTATTAGAAAATCGATTGTTAATGTTTGACGCATTGGGTATGAAATACCGTACGGTATCAGTTAAAAGACGTGAAAATTGTCCTGTTTGCGGAGATAATCCTACAATTACTGAATTGTTAGATGGAGAACAGGTTGTATGTGATTTAAATATCTCAAAGGAAGGGTGATATGGTAAAACAAGATGTGAAAGAACAATTACGACAATTAATTATTCCTCAAGATATTTATGATGAACTTGTTAGTCATGCTCAATCTGAATTGCCTAATGAGGCTTGTGGTTATTTAGCAGGCATTGCAGGAGAGATTTCTAAATTTTACCCCATGACGAATGTAGATGCACGTTCAGATCATTTTAGTTTTGATCCTAAAGAGCAATTTCAAGTCGTTAAACAAGCGCGTCAAAATGGATTAGAACTGTTATCTGTATATCATAGTCATCCAGAGACGCCGGCACGGCTTTCAGAAGAAGACATTCGTTTATTTAATGATCCAAATCCAGTATATATTATTTTAAGTTTAAAAGGTGATCAACCTGAAATCAATGGATTTAACGTGGTGAAACCGAATGATAATGAAGTTGAAATTGCAACAGTAACATTAAAAATTCAATGAGGAGAGAATGATAGAACGATGAGTGTTAGATTTTATGAAAATTCAAATACATTACTTGCCGAGCAAGATCAGTTTGAAAAAGATATTGCTCGTTTTGTAGCAGGTGATATTCATCCCGTGAAGTTTAAAGGAATTCGGGTTGCGCATGGTTTGTATGAACAACGTCAAGAAGAAACCTATATGTTACGAATTCGTTGTGCGGCAGGTGGAATTACGCCTCGTCAATTGCGTAAAGTTGCAGAATTAGGCGCAGCTTATGGGAGTAATGAAGTTCATTTTACAACCCGTCAAGAAGTACAAATTCATGATTTATTGATTGAAGATGTGATGAAAGCAATTCGAGGATTAAATGAAGTGGGATTAAGTTCACGTGGAGGAGGGGGTAATACGATTCGTAACATTTTAACGTCTCCTAATTCAGGAATTGATCCGGATGGATTATTTGATGTGGATCCTTATGCGATGGCATTGACGACACGGTTAATTTCTGAGGATGATTCATGGAATTTACCTCGAAAGTTTAAAATTAATTTTTCGCATAATGATCAGGACACAGCGTATACAATGGCAACATGTTTGGGTTTTGTTGCGACGCTAAAAGCAGGTCAAAAAGGGTTTAAGGTATATTGTGCAGGAGGAATGGGTGCTAAGCCTATGGTGGGTAATTTATTATTGGAATTTATTCCAGATACGCAAGTGTATCATGTAACAAAAGCATTAAAAATTATGTTTGATAAACATGGAAATCGTCGTAGTAAATATTCGAATCGGATTAAATTTTTATGGAAGAAATTGCAAAGAGATGAATTTATTAGTTTATTTGAAGAAGAATATGACAAAATTAAATATGATGAGTCATTAAATTTAGAATTACCTGAACTTAAAAATGAATGTGTAGACCCTAATATTCCTGTTGAAGCGGTTCATGGGGATGTTTTTGAACAATGGAAATCGCGTTATGTTTATGCTCAAAAGCAAGATGGGTTATCATCTGTATTACTTATGTTACGTTTAGGTGATTTAAAATCCCCAGATGCGTATAAGCTTTGTGATTTTTTAGATCAGATGGGAGAAAATACGATTCGATGTGATCGGGGACAAAATGTTTGGTTACGTAATATTCCTGAAAAGTATATTGGGAACTTATATAATGTGTTAAATAGTTTAGAAGATACGTTAATTCATACACCAGCAATGGTGGGCAAAATGATTAACTGTACAGGGGCACAAACGTGTAAGTTGGGTATTTGTTTACCGCGTGGGTTATCGGATGCGATTCGAGAAGAGTTGGTTAGTAAGCAGTTAAATTTAGATGCAATTCCAGACTTTAAGCTTCATATGTCAGGTTGTCCAAATACGTGTGGGATGCATCACGTGGCTGATTTGGGTTTTTTTGGAAAAATTGGTCGAAATAGTGGCAATATGTATCCGTCATATAATGTTATGGCAGGCGCCAAAGTGGGACATGGAGAAACTCAATATGCAGAGCGATTGGGTGATGTTGCAGCACATGATATTCCGTCATTTGTCACGGAGTTTTTGAGTGTATATATTGCTGAAAAAGAAGACTATGAAAATTATCATGATTTTTTAGAAGATAAAGGTAATGATGTTATTAAAACATTGTGTGAGAAATATAAGGAAGTTCCTAGTTATGAGGAGAATGAAAAATATTATACAGACTTTGGAGCTAAAAAACGGTTATCGTTAGAGGATATGGGTAGTGCAGAATGTTCTGCTGGGATGTTTGATATGATTAATGTTGATCGAAAAGAAATTGATAAACGTGTTAAAGGTATAGAAGAAACATCATCGTTAAAAGATGATTTATATCAAATTGTGTTTCATGCGTCACGGATGTTATTAGTGACTCGAGGTTTAGATTCTAAGACTGAAGATCAAGCGATGGAATTATTTATGAAGCATTTTATTGAAGCCGGTTTAGTAGATAAACGGTATAAAAAAATTGTAATGTTGGCTAAGTCAGGTAAAAATGATGAGTTAATTGATTTACAAGCAGATATTATTGCATTAGCGGCTGATATGGAAGCGCTTTACAAAAGTATGGATGATTCTTTAAAGTTTAGAATTAAGGGTCAAGAGAATGATTCTGCTAATGATCAGATATCAGAACTTGTAAAGATTAATAAAGATTATCGTGGTGTTGCTTGTCCAATGAATTTTGTTAAAACTAAGTTAGTGCTTGAAACGATGCAATCTGGTCAACAGCTTGAAATTTTGTTAGATGATGGTGCTCCGATTAATAATGTGCCGAATTCTGTGAAGTTAGAAGGCCATAAAATAGTTAATCAAGTTCAGTCTAGTGATGGATATTGGACCGTGTTAATTGAGAAAGGGGGTTATAAATTTAATGATAATAAAATAGGACAAAAAGCAGATTGTTCTCAGTCTGTAATTATTGATCAAGATAGTGATTCTGGAAAACAAAAAAAAATAGAAGTTAATTCTATAAAAAATATAAAAATTGATTCTGGTTATCTTTCGTCATCGATGGTTACTAATAAATCGAGTATGAATGTACAATTTGATGACCCTTATATTTTAATTTTAGATAAAAAAGTTACTCAATTTGATGATTTTTTACCTATTTTAGATCAAGTTTCCTTTGAATCTAAACCTTTAGTCATTATTACATTGGATATTAATGAAGATATATTATCAAAGCTTGTAGTTAGACAGTTAGCAAATAAGATGAAGATTTTGGTAATTAAATGTCCGGATTATTATTGTAATAATAATGAATTTTTAGAAGATATTGCGATTCTAACTGGTGCAGATTATTGGTTTGACAAACATTCTTTTTCTTTAAAATCAGTTTCACTGGATCAACTTGGATGTTCTTTAGGTGTTTATTCGGATAAAGATCATACAATTATTTTAGGTGGTTGTGGAGATCAAATAAAAATTAATGATAGAATTAGTTTACTTAAATCTACGTTTCAAAGTAAATCTATTAGTGTTGATGTGCCTTTTTTAGAAAAAAGAATATCATTGCTTTCTGTTGATCATTCGGATTTGGAGAATTATTTAGTGGAGGGTACAATTTTTTCCAAATTAAAATTAGAATTTAATAAACAATTACAGAGATCTTCTGGAGTATCTTATGTCTAACATAGAGACTCGTGATAAGTATTGGCGTAGTTTGCTTAAAACGTTCTCATGGCGTATAACAGCTACATTTACCACTATGTTGATTGCTTATATTATTACAGGTGAATTAAGTTGGGCTTTTTCAATTGGGTTTGTTGAGTTTTTTAGTAAATTTATTTTGTATTATTTTCATGAACGATTATGGGAGCATTTGAAAATAGGACGGCATAAACCATTAGATTATCAGATATAATAGTTAAAAATTTTAATGTGTTTTTTGGAATAGAAGTATGAAGTATCTATATGAAAAATTAAAATTTGAATTTACTCATTCTACTGCGCAAGATGTTGTAGCAAAAGTAATTACAACTTTCGGAAAGCGTGTTGTTTTTGCATCTAGTTTGGGTTTGGAAGACCAAGTGATTACGCACATGGCATTACAATTTTCTCAATCATTATCTCAACATTGTCGTATTTTTGTTTTAGAAACAGGTTGTCTTCATAAAGAAACGATTGATGTTATTGAAAAAATGCAGCAAAAATATCAGATGACTTATGAAATCATGTATCCTAATGTTACTGCTGTTGATTCTTTTATTTCTAAAAAAGGCAAATTTTCTTTTTATGAAAGTATTGAAAATCGTAAGTTGTGTTGTTATATTCGAAAAGTAGAACCATTAAAACGGATATTATATACAGCAGATGCTTGGGTTACGGGACAACGTCAAACTCAATCGATTACACGTTCAAATTTAAAAACGATTGAATGGGATGAAGAAAATAAAAAGATAAAGTTTAATCCACTGGTTCACTGGACTATAGAACAGGTTTGGGAGTATATTAAAAGTAATCAAATTCCTTATAATGTTTTGCATGATCGTGGGTATCCTAGTATTGGATGTGATCCTTGTACTCGTGCTATTAAACCAGGAGAAAATGCTCGAGCGGGACGATGGTGGTGGGAATCTGCTGATAAAAAAGAGTGTGGTTTACATCAATTAAAATAATTTTTTGTATTTTTAATATTTAATTTATTTTCAGATTTATGATCATTTATAGTTAGTCGTTACATTAGTTTTTATTTTAATTTGTTTAAATTTATGTTTTTTAGGGTATAAAAATATATATTAGTTTTTAATTTTATTTTTACATCAAGAGTAAATATGAGTTTTAATTTTTATGATAATCCAGCTAAGTTACTTGCCGAGCAAGATCAGTTTGAAAAAGATATTGCTCGTTTTGTAGCAGGTGATATTCATCCCGTGAAGTTTAAAGGAATTCGGGTTGCGCATGGTTTGTATGAACAACGTCAAGAAGAAACCTATATGTTACGAATTCGTTGTGCGGCAGGTGGAATTACGCCTCGTCAATTGCGTAAAGTTGCAGAATTAGGCGCAGCTTATGGGAGTAATGAAGTTCATTTTACAACCCGTCAAGAAGTACAAATTCATGATTTATTGATTGAAGATGTGATGAAAGCAATTCGAGGATTAAATGAAGTGGGATTAAGTTCACGTGGAGGAGGGGGTAATACGATTCGTAACATTTTAACGTCTCCTAATTCAGGAATTGATCCGGATGGATTATTTGATGTGGATCCTTATGCGATGGCATTGACGACACGGTTAATTTCTGAGGATGATTCATGGAATTTACCTCGAAAGTTTAAAATTAATTTTTCGCATAATGATCAGGACACAGCGTATACAATGGCAACATGTTTGGGTTTTGTTGCGACGCTAAAAGCAGGTCAAAAAGGGTTTAAGGTATATTGTGCAGGAGGAATGGGTGCTAAGCCTATGGTGGGTAATTTATTATTGGAATTTATTCCAGATACGCAAGTGTATCATGTAACAAAAGCATTAAAAATTATGTTTGATAAACATGGAAATCGTCGTAGTAAATATTCGAATCGGATTAAATTTTTATGGAAGAAATTGCAAAGAGATGAATTTATTAGTTTATTTGAAGAAGAATATGACAAAATTAAATATGATGAGTCATTAAATTTAGAATTACCTGAACTTAAAAATGAATGTGTAGACCCTAATATTCCTGTTGAAGCGGTTCATGGGGATGTTTTTGAACAATGGAAATCGCGTTATGTTTATGCTCAAAAGCAAGATGGGTTATCATCTGTATTACTTATGTTACGTTTAGGTGATTTAAAATCCCCAGATGCGTATAAGCTTTGTGATTTTTTAGATCAGATGGGAGAAAATACGATTCGATGTGATCGGGGACAAAATGTTTGGTTACGTAATATTCCTGAAAAGTATATTGGGAACTTATATAATGTGTTAAATAGTTTAGAAGATACGTTAATTCATACACCAGCAATGGTGGGCAAAATGATTAACTGTACAGGGGCACAAACGTGTAAGTTGGGTATTTGTTTACCGCGTGGGTTATCGGATGCGATTCGAGAAGAGTTGGTTAGTAAGCAGTTAAATTTAGATGCAATTCCAGACTTTAAGCTTCATATGTCAGGTTGTCCAAATACGTGTGGGATGCATCACGTGGCTGATTTGGGTTTTTTTGGAAAAATTGGTCGAAATAGTGGCAATATGTATCCGTCATATAATGTTATGGCAGGCGCCAAAGTGGGACATGGAGAAACTCAATATGCAGAGCGATTGGGTGATGTTGCAGCACATGATATTCCGTCATTTGTCACGGAGTTTTTGAGTGTATATATTGCTGAAAAAGAAGACTATGAAAATTATCATGATTTTTTAGAAGATAAAGGTAATGATGTTATTAAAACATTGTGTGAGAAATATAAGGAAGTTCCTAGTTATGAGGAGAATGAAAAATATTATACAGACTTTGGAGCTAAAAAACGGTTATCGTTAGAGGATATGGGTAGTGCAGAATGTTCTGCTGGGATGTTTGATATGATTAATGTTGATCGAAAAGAAATTGATAAACGTGTTAAAGGTATAGAAGAAACATCATCGTTAAAAGATGATTTATATCAAATTGTGTTTCATGCGTCACGGATGTTATTAGTGACTCGAGGTTTAGATTCTAAGACTGAAGATCAAGCGATGGAATTATTTATGAAGCATTTTATTGAAGCCGGTTTAGTAGATAAACGGTATAAAAAAATTGTAATGTTGGCTAAGTCAGGTAAAAATGATGAGTTAATTGATTTACAAGCAGATATTATTGCATTAGCGGCTGATATGGAAGCGCTTTACAAAAGTATGGATGATTCTTTAAAGTTTAGAATTAAGGGTCAAGAGAATGATTCTGCTAATGATCAGATATCAGAACTTGTAAAGATTAATAAAGATTATCGTGGTGTTGCTTGTCCAATGAATTTTGTTAAAACTAAGTTAGTGCTTGAAACGATGCAATCTGGTCAACAGCTTGAAATTTTGTTAGATGATGGTGCTCCGATTAATAATGTGCCGAATTCTGTGAAGTTAGAAGGCCATAAAATAGTTAATCAAGTTCAGTCTAGTGATGGATATTGGACCGTGTTAATTGAGAAGATATAGTAATTTATAGTTTATATATTATAATGAATATTCAATACCAACAATTAAGAGATGAATTAGTAGGCTTTACTTCTCAAGATATCATTCAGTATGTTTTAAAATTATTTAGAGATCGTATTGTCATTGCGTCTAGTTTGAGTCTCGAAGACCAGGTGATTACTCATATGGCATTAGAATATACTCAAAAAGTATCACAATCTTGCCGTATCTTTGTATTAGAAACGGGGCGACTTCATCAAGAGACACTGGCTTTGATTTCACAGACTCAGGAAAAATATAAATTTATCTATGAAGTGCTTTATCCGGATCAAGCCCAGGTGGAGTCTTTGGTTGCAAAAAAAGGAAATTTTTCGTTTTATGATAGTATTGAAAATCGAAAAGAATGTTGTCATATTCGAAAAGTGTTGCCGTTACAAAAAGTATTAGCTACTGCAGATGCATGGATTACAGGACAGCGTCAGGATCAGTCGATTACTCGTAATATGTTAGATATTATCGAATGGGATGATGCGAATCAAAAAATTAAAATTAATCCATTGGCTAATTGGAGTAATCAAGACGTGTTAGCTTATATTAAGAAGTATAATATTCCTTACAATGTGCTTCATGATCGAGGGTATCCGAGTATTGGTTGTGAACCGTGTACTCGGGCGGTAAAATCAGGTGAAGATGCACGTGCTGGACGATGGTGGTGGGAATCTGCTGATCAAAAAGAATGTGGGCTACATTCTTCTGAATAATTATTTATTTTCTTTTTAATTTGTTAATTTAAGATGTTTAATCCCTTTTAAATTAGGGTAATAACGGGTTGTTAGTTAAATATAAGTTATTAATTGGTTTGTAGTATTAAATAACACAAAATGATCATGACGATGAAAAAAAAACAGATTATAATTGACTATAAAATAATCAATTCATTTCGTAAAGGTGAATTATGGGCCTTTGAGTTGATATATCAGGAGATATCATCTTTTATTTTTAATGTTGCATATAAAATGATAAATTCTCAACAAGAAACTGAGGATTTAACTCATGATATTTTTGTTAAATTATATAATAATGCGTGCTATTTTAATGAGTCTATTAAATTTACGATTTGGGCATATCAAATTGCTGTTAATGATATTTTGAAGCATCTTAATAGAAAGAAAAATTTATTTCGTAAATTTATTGATTTTCTTTTTTATAACAATTCGGTTTTTAATTCTGATGTTAATAAAATAGAATATGAAGATAACACAAAAACGTTTTATGAAACTTTTTTATGTATTAAGCCAGAGTTTCGAATTTGTTTGATATTAAGAGAGTTTGAAGGACAAAGTTACCATGAAATTGCTGATATTTTAAAAATAAACTTGAGTTTAGTTAAGTATAGAATTAATTGTGTAAATACTGAGCTTTTTACAAAGGTATCTTAATTTATTTGAGTTAAATCGAATGACAAAGTCTATTAAAAATTTTTTAAATCAAGAGTATAATAATTTTTTTTCAGATCGGTTATGGTTTCGTATTCAATATACTATTCAGGTTCAAAAAAGATCATTTTTTTATTTTTTGAGTTTTTATAAATTAGTCTATTTAATTGCTGTTTTTTTAATTGTGGGGGTTCCTATTTTTTTATTGCTATAGTGATTTTTGTTTTGAATTTGTAATTTTCGGTTCATTTTGACTTTATGTGATTGTCCCAAAACAGAAAAAATCGATTGAATGTGATGTTGCCAAAGGCATAAGATTTGCAATTTATCCCCTGAGGAAGTGGTGCAGCGCATCATAACGAAGGTGAAAATTGTGAAGATTAGGCATTTCGCGACAGAGCTTTTATGGTAGTGAAATTATTTTTTTAGTAATTAATGTTAATAAATTATTAGTGTATCTTTTTGTAAATATAGCTTTTGTTGATTAATTATTTCAAGAATAAACTATCAATATAAGTTAGTTTTCATTTAAATTAAGCGGAATTGCCATTCCAATTCTAAAGCGTTTTGTTCTTTTTCTAAAATGCTCTATATATGGACTTACGTCTCTATCTGTATAAAATGTTTCGGCATAGCCATTCCAGTATTGTAGTGATAAACAAAGGGATTGATGTAGAGGGAAATCTAATGTTATTTCAGCTGATAGAGGTATTTTTTTTGTTATTCCAAAATATGTTTTGGCAGATAAGTTAAAGTATTTATGATATCCAGTTAAAATTAATTTTCCATTTCCAAAGTAATCATCTGTTGGTTTATTTGGGTTCATTGTTAAGCTTTTACCCCATATTTCAGTTAACAATGAAAAGTGAGTTAAAAAATACATTTTACTATGTAGCATAATACGATCTCCCCAGCTTTCTCCGCGTCCATTAGAACCATGTTTAATGCCAATCCCTACATATTTAATGAATGGATGCTTTATTAAATATTTTCGAATAAAAATTTCAGGCATAATGACAGAGTCGTAAGTGTATTTTTTATTGCTTGTAATTAAGTAGTCTAAAAATGTCCGTTGTGACCATGAAAAATAAAGATTACTATTATAAAAGGTTTGTGGGATTAATTTTAATTTTACGCTTACTTGAAATTTTGCTTGATTTCCATATCGATTAGAATCTGTTCCTAAAATGAAATAATTTTTCATATGTGGGGACAAGATACTTGGCGGATTAATGAGATAATTTTTATTTGCATTGATAGTTGATTTTGATTTTTTTGGAATGAGAATTTCTGATATACTATATATGTTGTGATTTAAAAAAGATGTTAGAATAAATAAATTAATAATTATGAGTTTTGAATATTTTTTTTTTATTGACGTTTTTATTCCCATATTAGTTTGATGTTTATTTGTGTAAACAATTGAACTTAGAGTTAGTTTTTTCATTGTATTAATTGAGTTTGATTTAGTGTGGTTTTTAGATAGTTATTTTTCTTTTTTTATAGTAAAATAATTCACTATTATGAGTAGTATAAAGCAACACTTAACTCATTTGCAACAATTAGAATCAGATAGTATCCATATTTTGCGTGAAGCTGTAGCAGAAACAGATAATCCAGTAATGTTGTATTCTATCGGTAAGGATTCAGCAGTTCTGCTTCACATTGCACGAAAAGCTTTTTATCCAACGCCATTGCCTTTTCCTATTATGCATATTGATACGACCTGGAAATTTAAAGAAATGATTGAGTTTAGGGATCAACAAGCAACGCAATTGGACTTAGATTTAATTATACATATTAATACAAATGGTGTTAAGCAAGGGATTGGGCCATTTTCGCATGGCTCTGCTGTTCATACCGATGTAATGAAGACACAAGCTTTACGTCAGGCTTTAGACAAATATCAGTTTGATGCTGCATTTGGAGGAGCGCGACGGGATGAAGAAAAATCACGTGCAAAAGAGCGGGTATTTTCATTTAGAACGGAACGGCATTCTTGGGATCCCAAGAATCAGCGACCAGAATTATGGTCATTGTATAATGCTAAAAAACATAAAGGGGAGTCCGTTCGCATTTTTCCGTTATCTAATTGGACGGAGTTAGATGTTTGGCAGTATATTTATTTGGAAAACATTCCAATTGTTCCGTTGTATTTTTCTAAAAAGAGACCTGTTGTTTATCGTGATGGCACGTGGATTATGGTTGATGATGAACGAATGGTTTTAAGAAAAGGTGAAGTGATTGAGGAGAAAATGGTCAGGTTTCGAACCTTAGGGTGTTACCCATTGACGGGAGCGATTGAATCCGAAGCAAAGACTTTGGGACTTATTATTCAGGAGATGTTATTAACTAAAACATCAGAACGTCAGGGTCGAGTTATTGATTACGATGGGAGTGCTTCGATGGAACAGAAAAAGAAAGAGGGGTACTTTTGATGTTAAATCAATCACAGTTAATAAAAACGGACATTGATTCTTATTTGAAAAATTTAGAATCTAAAAGTTTATTACGATTTATAACATGCGGTTCTGTTGATGATGGTAAATCTACTTTAATTGGGAGATTGTTATATGAATCTAAGATGATTTATGAAGATCAATTGGACGCCTTGGTGAAAGATTCTAAAAAAGTAGGTACTCGGGGTGAAAATATTGATTTTGCCTTGTTAGTTGATGGATTAGCTGCTGAACGTGAGCAAGGTATTACGATTGATGTTGCGTATCGTTATTTTTCAACAGACAAGCGTAAGTTTATTGTTGCAGATACGCCTGGTCATGAACAGTATACTCGTAACATGGCGACTGGGGCTTCTACAGCTGATCTTGCTATTTTGATGATTGATGCGCGTAAAGGCATTTTAACTCAAACTAAACGTCATTCTTTAATTGTTCAAATGTTAGGTGTAAAAAAGATTGTGTTGGCGATTAATAAAATGGATTTAGTGAATTATGATGAAGCTGTTTATAATATGATTTGTGATGAATATTATCGTTATGCTAAAACGATGGGTATAAAGGAGTTTGTGGCCATTCCTGTATCTGCTATTCATGGTGATAATATTGTGAGTTTAAGTGATCGGATGTCATGGTATCAGGGTGATTCCTTAATTCATTTTTTAGAATCTGTTTCTTTTGAAGATAGTACTTTTAATAAATTTACGGAATTTAGTATGCCGGTTCAGTGGGTTAATCGACCTCATTTGGATTTCAGAGGGTTTTCAGGGCAGATTACTAGTGGTGTTGTTAGTGTAGGGGATTCTGTCAAAATTTTACCAGTTGGAACTCAAACTAAAGTGTCATCTATTGTTACTTTTGATGGAGAATTGTTACTAGCAACAGAGGGACAATCTGTCACACTTACTTTTGTTGATGATGTTGATGTATCAAGAGGGGATATGATTGTTAGTGATGGATCATTAGTTCAGGTTTCTCATTGTTTTGAAAGTCAATTATTATGGATGTCAGAAGAATCTTTGATTCCAGGACGCAGTTATTGGATTAAATTTCGCTCTAATTTGGTATCTGCAACGTTTGGTGTTCCAGACTATCAAATTGATATTAATACTGCAAAAAGTATTGATGCACTATCATTGTCTTTAAATCAAATTGGAGTATGTAAGCTTGAAATTAGTCAAGATATTGCTTTTCTTCCTTATGATATTAATAGTCATTTAGGTAGTTTTATTGTTATTGATCGATATACTAATAATACAGTTGGTATGGGTTTAATTCAAAAATCTTTGGATCATCGTCGATGGGTTGATCGTTATGTTGAAAATCGAGAAAAGTATCGTGTTACAAGTTTAGTTTCATCTCAGCAACGGCATTATAGTTATGGACATTTACCTTGTTTTATTGTTTTGACAGGGTCTGCTAAAGTTCGTTTTTCTGAGTATGCAAAGCAGTTAGAGTGTTTTTTGTTTGAAAAAAATATTAATGTTTATCGATATGCTTTTCAATATTTAAATTCAACTATTGAGTTTAATCAATCGATTTCTCAGCGTGAAGTTCGACAAGAAATGATCTTAAAATTATCTGAAATTGGATATTCTTTTTGTGACGCAGGGATGGTTTTTATTACTTCAATTAGTGATTTGGTTTTTTTAGAATATGATCAGCTTAAAACATTACTGTCTCCAAATCGACTTATTCTTGTTGATATTGGGAAACAGTTGGATTATGGAGATGTTTATTGTGATGATATTGGTAAATTTGACTCCAAAACCATTGACTCTTTAATTGCGTTTACACAAGTTTCTAACTAAGGGACTGTTCGATTTGATCTGTAAGTTTAAAATGAAGTTTTGCTATTTTTTTAAGTTGATCGTGTCCGTGTTTATGGCAAAATTGAATAGCGGCTTGTATTGTTTTATCTGAGCAGCCTTTTGGAAGTTTTATATTAAATTTTTTTTCGTAACGCTGTACTTCAGTGATAAATTTATTTCTTGCTAAAATACTTGCAGCTGCGACTGCGATGTTGTTTTCTGCTCGATGGCGTTGAAATAAATTGATTTCAATACCTTTGGCGATTAACGCGTTTTCAATAAGAGATACATCGCCAAATTGATCAGAAAGTGCATTTTTACACGCAACTTGTTTTAGTGTATCTTCGATAACTTTAGCATGTCCCCAAGCTAGGATGTGGTTTAAATTATTCATTGACTCATATATTTCATTATAACTTTCATTCCCGATTGATATAATAATGTGTTTTGTATTTTTTTGAATGGTTTTAGCAAGTGTTTTAATTCGTAGTTCAGATAATGACTTGGAGTCTTGAATACCAAGAGGGGATAGGATTTCTGTAATTATTGGATTTATATATACACCAGCAATGACTAGTGGGCCAAAATAATCGCCTTTTCCTGATTCGTCAATACCAATTAATTCATCAGGGTCACTTGTAGTTGTTGATAAGGTTGATTTTTTTTTAAATAAACTTGAAATGGGGTCTGCGACTTTTGGCGGGTGAGAAAGTTTTGTGATGATTTTTGAAATAGTCTTGCTTAAAGGACTATTTTTTGTTTGAGAGAAGTCGACAGTTATTCCTTTTTTACTTTCATAAATTCGTAATAATATTGATTCAGTTTCTTTAAATACTAGAAATTGAAGACCATATTGAATTTTTCGATAAGGGTTTACAGTAAATTCATGTTTTGTTAATAGTTGTTTAATTTGATTGTAATAGTCTTCTTTATTATTTGTGAGTGTCATTTTGATACCATATTAGCGTTAATTTATTTGATTCTCAACTAAATAGTTGTGTTGCAATTGATTTGAAGTGTATATAAAAGTTTATTTTTTTATTTATTTTTTTTGCAAGTTTTTATTATTTTTCGACGATATAAATTTGGTAGTTCATATAAAGATAAAATCATTTTTTTTGAGGAGTTTATGAATACACTAAGTTTAATTAAGTTGAGGTTTAATTTTATTTTGAGATTTTCTCTTATTATATTCTTTTTTTATTTATTTTCAGTAAATCTATATTCTCTTGAATTATCTTCTTGTCCAAAATCAGATA
>CAXFGY010000001.1:0-43101 GCA_964002605.1 uncultured Candidatus Marinamargulisbacteria bacterium | reverse complement strand
GAATTTGTTCCACGACTTCAAACAGTGCTGTTAAAGTCATTCCCTCTACTGCAATATTGACTGCTAAGCCCTGGCTATGATAATTACGCTTTAATCGCTTATTTTTTTCTGCAGACTCTACACATTCATATCCTTTGACGACTTTAACTTTACCTTTAATTTTCGCTTGTAAATATTCCAGACAGCCCACTAAACCTGCTGAAATTTTTAACTTTTCTGTTAGTCCTGATTGACATTTAAAATCTTTTTTTGAAAAATAATAGGAAATGCGCTGAAAACTTTTATTTTTAAAAGACGGTCTTCTTGGTCCTGATTTTACTTCATTTTTTTTAGATAAATTTGATTTACGACGAAAATTATTTTTCATAACTTACATCAGTATACAAAAATTTACCTATTATTAACACTACTGTATAGTGTAAAAAAATAATGATTTGGGTACCATATAGATATGACAGAAAAGATTACAAGTCTTAAAAAGAAATTACTGCAAAAAGTGAACTCGTATTTAACAAAAAGCGAGGTAACTCAAGTTCAAACAGCAATTAAAATAGCAGAGCATTCCCATCAAAATCAATTTAGGGCGTCTGGTAACCCTTATATCTGTCATCCATTAGAGGTCAGTTTAATTTTAGCAAACTTAGAACAAGACTGTTATACAGTAATCGGTGGTATTTTACACGATACAATTGAAGATACTGATACTTCTTTAGATGACATTAAAGTACTATTTGGAAGCCAAGTTGAGCAATTAGTTGCCGGAGTAACAAAATTAGGCAAACTACAGTTTAACTCTACTGAAGAATTGCAAGCTGAAAACTATCGTCGAATGTTATTAGCTATGGCTAATGATATCCGCGTTATTATTATTAAACTGGCAGATCGCTTACATAATATGAAAACATTAAAGTATTTAGCGCAAAAAAAACAAAATCGTATCGCAAAAGAAACACTCGAAATCTATGCCCCACTTGCACATCGACTAGGAATGGCGCATCTTAAATGGGAACTTGAAGATCTCTCTTTTTTTTATACAAATTACAAAGACTTTCAAAAGATTAAAAAATTAGTTGATATGAAACGATCACACAGAGAAGACTGTATTAATGAGTTTATTGACGTTATGAAAAAAATTATGGTTACGTATAAAATAAAAGGGGCAATAGAGGGACGCCCGAAACATTTTTATAGTATTTATCGTAAAATGAAAAAAAGTGGTCTTAACTTTGAAGAACTATATGACACTTTAGGGGTTCGTATTATTGTGAATAGCATTCAAGACTGCTATACATTACTCGGTGCAATGCATGCTAAGTTTGTTCCTATCAATGGCAGATTTAAAGATTATATTGCATTACCTAAATCTAACATGTACCAATCTCTGCATACGACACTCATTGGTCCAAAGGGAAAAGCCATTGAGATACAAATAAGAACGACAAAAATGCACCAAATTGCTGAATATGGGGTTGCTGCACATTGGCATTATAAAGATGGAGAAGAAAAAGCTAAATTAGACAAAGACTTTTCTTGGTTAAGGCAATTTTTAGATGAAGATACACAAACAATAAAACCTAAGGAGTTTTTGAAAAATTTAAAATCAGAATTATTTACAGATGAAATTTTTGTCTTTACACCTAATGGAGATGTCATGTTTTTAGCCAAAGGCGCTATTCCTATTGACTTTGCATATCGTATTCATTCAGAAGTAGGTAATCTTTATCATGGTGCAAAGGTCAATGGTCATATTGTTCCTATAAATTATAGGCTCAAAAGTGGAGATCAAATTGAAATTTTAACATCTAAAAAATCATTTCCTAAACTAGATTGGTTACAATGGGTAAAAACTAGACATGCAAAAAACAAAATTAAACAATGGATTAAATTACAACAAAGAAGCACCTTATTAGAACAAGGAAAAGCAAAGCTATCACAGCTTTGTACCGATCATGATATTTCCTATTCAACAATAGAAGAACATCTTAACCATAGCCGTGTATTAGACAAATTTAAGATTAAAGATAAAGAAGAGCTTATCCTAATGATTGCACAGGGTGAATGCTCTGTTAAAAAATTAGTTTCATTTATAAGTAAAGATATATTAAAATTATCCATATATCAAAATTTAACTCAAGGAAAATCCCCTTCCCCAAAAAGTCCCACAACTCAAAATAATATTATTGTACTAGGAGAGCAAAATATTCAAACAACATTAGCAAAATGTTGCTCACCTCTGCCTGGAGATGAAATTATTGGTGTTATTGTGCCTAATAAAGGGGTTTCTATTCATCGCGAGACTTGTGCCATTAGTGTAGAGTTAGAAAAAACAAAAAAAGATCGCCTGGTGTCTGTAATGTGGGACTTAGGAACTACGAAAAGTAAATATACTATTGCATTAACTATTGAAGCATTTGATCGGGTTGGTTTATTACAAGATATTTTAGGAATTATTTCTGAAAAAAATATAAATATGGTAGATTTAAAAACGATCATCACAAAAGATAAAAATAAAATGAAATCTAAAATAATACTACAAGTTAATCATGCTAACCAAGTAACTGATCTGAAGAAAAATTTATTAGCTCACCCTGATGTTATTTATGTAGGTAGAGGCTAAATTATATTTAGAAAAAATGAAAATTATTCTCGTTACTAATAATACTTACAAAATTAAAGAAATTAAAACCATTTTATCATCATATTCAAACCAAATTTTTTCTTATCAAGACATAATAAAACAACCCTTAACTATTGTAGAAGATGGGGATAGTTTTAAATCAAATGCAGTGAAAAAAATCATGGCCCTTCCTCAGATCTCTCAAACCCAAAATGCAATTATTCTATCCGACGACTCTGGTCTTGAAGTGGAGTCATTGAATAACCGTCCAGGAATACACTCCGCACGTTATGGTGGTGAAAACTTAAGCGATATGCAACGATGTCAACTATTGTTAAATGAGCTTAAAGATAAAGCGAGTCGTAAGGCACAACTTATTTGTGTTATTGCGTTAAAACGTCCAAACCAACCCATCATCACCGTATCCGGTAAGATTTCTGGTCACATTACACAAACACTTTCAGGTAATTCTGGATTTGGTTATGACCCTATTTTCATACCAACCCATTATAGCCAAACATTAGCAGAGTTAGGGTATAAAGTTAAAAATAAAATTAGCCACCGTACTAAAGCATTAAAAAAAGCAACTGCTATCATTAAGGCTCTGTCGCGAAATGCCTAATCTTCACAATTTTTACCTTCGTTATATCGCTCTGTCCCTCTGCTTTATGCGATAAATTGCAAATCTTATGCCTTTTGGGACATCAAAATCGATTGAATTTGTCTATTTTGCGACAATCCTATTAAACATACCCTGTTGTAATTAAAAAATATCCCTCACATTAAATCTTCGCTGACTATTATAGTGCTATTCCAACTAAAATAGCAGTTACTACGCCCAAAACAATACCTATATACTTTAAATATGGCACGGGCGTTGTATTAGTTGATGTCTCTGAAATAACACTAATATTATAACTTGGTACCGTCTCATTTAGCTCTAATAGCATTCCATCGACTTGCACCAAGCCATATCCATTGTACTGATCATATTCTTCTGCTCCTAAATCTAACGCATTGTTTTTAAGCATTTCATATACACCTAAATAGGTCATTGCTGGATACAAGGATAGTAAACGAGATACCACCCCTGAAACAATTGCAGTAGCTTGAGACGTTCCCGATAATGCCCCATAGCTTTTTCCTGGTAATGTACTATAAATATCGTTCCCAAAAGTAACGAAATCTAAATGACTCCCATAATTAGAATATTCCGATCGTTGCAGTACTGGAGAAACAGCACCTACAGATAAAACCGATTCAAAAGCGCTTGGATACTCTGGAATATAGGTATTACTATTGCCCATTGCACTAACAATAATAACGCCTTTTTTAACTGCATAATTAATTGCATCTTCTAAAACGGATGTTTTTTTAAAATACCCCCAACTACAATTAATCACTTTTGCTCCCATATCTACTGCATATCGAATTGCCATTGCTGCATCTAACTGTGTTCCTTTACCCGTACTATCCATAAATTTCACTGGCATAATTTTTGCCTGTGGATTAAGACCCCAAACGCCATCACTATTTACTGATTGCGCCGCTATAATGCCTGCAATATGTGTTCCATGCCCATGGGTATCAGTAACGTCAACGGAATAGGCTTCTTGAGCTGAATACCCTAAAAATGAAATTCCCCGGTAATCATCAATATACCCATTATTATCATCGTCAATATTATTAAATGGAACTTCTTGACTGTTGATATAAATTGCATCTCTCAAGTTAGGATGGGTAATATCAACCCCAGTATCAATAATAGCAACTGGAATTTGAACATCACTTTGCAAAACTGGAGTGCTTTTTAAAGAGTAATGCATCAGATGATATTGAAAAGAAGAAATTGGAAAAGATTGTTGTTGCTTATAAACATAATAATTATATTCTACTTCAGTGACCAAACCTGAAGCTTGATAATCCTGTTTAATTTCGTCTAAATCAAACATTCTAGGAAACGATAAAACTTTAACAACCTCTTGATTATCTTGTAAATTAAAGTTGACCAAGCGCGAATAAATTGTCGTAATAATATTTTTCAATACTAAGTCTTTCTCTTTTGCCTCCCATTTTCGATTTAATGCGGAAATTGCTTTTTTAATCTCATTATTTTTTAAACTAGAATTTGCAACTTCTGTTGTAGACGTTTGCTTTAATTTAATCAATAATGTGCCTGGTTCATAGTCCAACGGCTCAGAGAAAAGAAAAACTGGAAAAAAATATATTATTCCAAATATAATTTGTTTAATACTTACCAATGATTCATTACTGTTCTGTTAATGCAATAAAAAAACTATATACTTAACTTAAAATGGTAAAAAAGAATCTAAGTTTACTCTTACACTAAACGCATAAGAATCTTCTTCTGGCTGATCCTTATAATATTGACGTTTAAAGTGAATAACATAATCAAAAATACCGCCTGTGAGATACAATACACTTGCATCTAATATTGCCGCATCACGTCCTTGAGGGGGAATAGTGTAATTAATAACACCCACAGTCTTCGAAATCTCTTTCCATCCAATTGATGCGATTGTTGTTTCAGTAATAGACTCATAAGTAGCGCCTGCTTTTACATAATCATCCATTAAATGAGTATAGATGCCGGCAACAAATCCATGTTGATCTTTACCCAAAGGATCTGGTGTTTCTGTGCTTTCATACGTACTATTAAAATAACCTGGAATAAAGTCTTTCTGAACATAACGATATTCCGCTAAATAACTAATCATATTAAAAATGTTTCCTTTTCCCCCAAAAGCGAATCCACGCTTGTGATCAGAGTCATCCAAAGGCAGAACATCTACCTTACCCACAGATTTTAACTCTGCTATTTCACTGTAAAGTGTTAATAACGGACCTGCGATTGGCACTCCGGCATCAACACTATAACCCATTTGAGCTTGCCGCAGACCTCCCTCAACGCCATCTTCGTCACGAATTGCATTAATACCAAAAACAATAGGTGTCCCAATTAAAGGAACAACGGGCAACCGGTATGATAATCGTCCTGCCTGAACTTTACTATATGTCAACATCACATCACTACGTAAATTATTAACTGCAACAAACCCTAAAACACCTGCTTTTTTATTACTAAACGCTAAAGACCCTGTATTACCAGAATCGTAATTATCCATTAATAATCCATATCCAAACGTGATATTAGATAAACGACCCCATTTAATACCAAACGTATCTTTATAGCGATAGCCAATATATCGTATCGTCACAAACTCCAAATCGTCTGGCTTTTCATAACCGCCTTCTAATGGAATATGTAAATTTAAACCCAATCCTAACTCAGCACCCATAAATCGTAGATTTGGATTTATAGCCGTCTGCAAATAATACTGGTCATTAACCACTGTTAACCCAGTTGATGCATTCACTTTAGTATTGTTTTCAAAACTTTCTAATTGATACTTTTCAGCACCATGCGATATGGTGTTAACTAACAGTACAAAAATAAATAAATATATTTTTTTCATAAAATAAACTCCTTGTAAAAAAAAACTAACTATAAAAAAATACTACAAATTAATACTATTATTATAATAATAAAGACCGCTATTTACAACTCAAAAAACATTAACAAATCATTGACTCCCCTCTTTTTTTTTCTTATCAAACCCAATGACTGCGATTTCATCTAAAAACTTCCCATTTTCTTTATCCATTAGTTTTTTCCAGCTTTTTTTTGTTTTTTCCTCATCTTTTTCGATTACTTTTTTCTTTTTAACCGCTTCTGTTAAAACATCTCGCTGTAAATCACGTTCACTTTCTGCGGTTTTACGAACTTCCACTTGTTCATCCACTTTTTGTTTTAACCGTTCAAGATGTAGCTTTCTCATTTGAATCACATTCATGTCGGGCAACTCATCTCCCATCATGGATAATAATTCCTCATAATGTAGTGTTTGATCTAATTTAAGTTCATCTTCTTTTTGTTTTTCTTTGATTACCTTTTTCTTTGCTGTATTAAATCGGTCTTGCTCTTGACGCTCTCTAATTTTTCTAACTTTTAATACATTATATAACTGATACTTAAACTTTTTAGATTTTCTTGCTTTACTCATAATCTAAACACTTTTTAATAAAACAAAGCCTCTAATGTCTGAACTGTATTATTAAAGGGCTCAACATCGAAAGTCCCTTGCTTCAGAAACTGATTAACATCATCAATTTTTTCAATAGATTCATCAATTTTAGGATTACTCCCCTTAACATAAGCGCCAATATTAATTAAATCTTCTGCTTCGTAATACCGAGCTAAAACTTCACGTAACTTACCCACTGATTGCTGATGTGATTTTGTTGTGATTACAGGAAATAACCGGCTTACACTATGTCCAATTTCAATACATGGATAATGATTTTTAGCCGCTAACCCTCGAGATAACATAATATGGCCATCTAAAATACCGCGAGTTGCATCCGCAATGGGTTCATCTGTATCATCTCCTTCAACTAAAACTGTATATATCGCTGTTATACTTCCTTTATCAGATGTTCCAGCTCTCTCCATTAACCTTGGCAACATTGCAAATACTGACGGCGTATATCCTTTTGTTGTAGGGGGCTCCCCTGTCGCTAATCCAATTTCGCGTTGTGCCATTGCAAATCGAGTGACCGAATCCATCATAAACAATACATTTTTACCTTGATCCCTAAAGTATTCAGCAATCGCCGTACCAACCATTGCCGCTTTTAACCGAATCACTGGTGGCTGGTCCGATGTTGCACAAATAACAACAGATTTTTTTAAGCCTTCTTCTCCCAATGATTCTTCAATAAAATCTTTTACTTCACGCCCCCGCTCGCCTACTAAACTAATGACGTTAATATCTGCCTCACAGTTGCGTGCTAACATTCCCATTAGCGTACTTTTTCCAACCCCAGATCCAGCAAATATTCCAATTCGTTGTCCTTTGCCTACAGTAAGAACACCGTCAATTGCTTTGACACCTGTTTTTAGTACCTGTGAAATACGTGGTCGCTTCACTGGATCAGGGGGATCTTGATCAATGTTATAGTACATATCAAACTCTAATTCACCATGATTATCCATAGGATTCCCTAGTCCATCAAGTACACGCCCCAAAAGCTGAGGCCCTACTTTTACTCGAATAGGATGTCCAGTTGCATAAATACGACTTCCTGGTTTTATTCCGGCCAAACTCCCCAAAGGCATCAACAATACACACGCTTCTTTAAATCCAACGACTTCAGATAAAATATATCGTTTAGCACTGATTTGAATTTTACATAGCTCTCCAATAGAAACCCCTTGAACTTGGGCTTCAACAACTAAACCGACTACTTGAACTACTTTACCTACAATTTGTAATAAATTTAGTTTTTCAAGCTGTTTAATATAATGGCTATACTGCAATAATGTCACTTAAAACACCTATGTTGTATTAAATTAATCCTCAAACGACAAATCATCCAGTTCCTCTATTTTAACATCATCCTCTTCAGTGAGCGCACCTTCTTCGGAAACCACCTCATCTATTGCACTATCCGCTATCATGTCATCCGGTTCAATTAACGTCTCTTCTTCAGAAATCACCTCATCCATTGCACTATCCGCTATCATGTCATCCGATTCAATTAACGTCTCTTCTTCAGAAATAACCTCATCCATTGCACTATCCACTATCATGTCGTCCGGTTCAACTAACGTCCCTTCTTCAGAAATCACCTCATCCATTGCACTATCACTAATCGTATCTTCTGTTTCAGTTCGCTCTGATTCTTCAAACACCGTGTTGTCATCCAACTCAGTAGCTGGCGTATTGGCAAGGGAGGGGTCAGAAAGCGTATCTGTATCTGTTTTTTGGTGGTTAGCGGCTGTATCTGGATGATCAATTTCATGATAGAGCGTTGTAAAAGCCCGTTGAATTAATTCTTTTTTTGTTGCTATGCTAGAGTCAATATATCCTAGCTTTGTTTCTATAATGCATCCCCCAACAGCAATATCTGAATCTGCAGTGATATCCAACTGCTTGATATCTTTAAACTTTATTTCAAGTTCAGAACGATAACTTTGAATCGCTTCAAAATCTGCCTGACTTACTCTAATTAAGACTTTATCTTTTTCTGTCACCTGACTAATCGCCTCTTCTAATATATTTTTAAATATAGTTGAATTTTGATTTAACTGAGTTTGAATAATTTTTTCGGCTACCTTAAAACTTAAATTGAGTAAGTCTTGACCTGCTGAATTTAAAATGTTGTTTTTTTCTTCCACCGCTTGATTAAGCATTCCTAAAAACTCATTAGCCACCCCCTCTAACTTCGTTTGTCCCTCTTGATATCCTTTACTGTATCCATCTTCATAGCCTTGTTGTAACTTAACTTGAACTTCATTCTCTATATCATTTAACCGGTTTTTACGAACTTGCTCTAACTCAGCTAAAGTATTTTGTCTTAAAAGTTCAATTTCTCCTTTTGCTTGAGTGTGATGCTTTGTTAAGATTTGATCATAAGATAGTTGCTCATCTATAATAGAGACATCTTTATCCTTTTCTGTCAGTTTAGGAGAAATAGGCTGTGGTTTAACCTCTTGTTGCAATAAGTTTTTAATCCGTATTACTTTACGTTTTTTAGATCGTTTGGCATTATTATTTTTAGTCATTTCTCTTTACTCTATTTTACCATAACTATCCATACAAGACTGATAAAAAATAAAAAATGATATCTCTTTTAAGTGAACCGATCTTCTGGATGAATATATTGATGATCTATTGTATAACAATCCGGCGTCAATAAGTATAGTTGATACAGATGCTCTGGATTAACGTGCTTTACTTCCCCTGTTTGATTATTGTAAATGACTAATGTTATTTTTTTTGCTAGATCATAGTATCTTTTTTGCTTTAGAAAACGAACTGTATTAATATACAGCTTTAAAGAGTTTTTAAATGCTGTTTTTGAATGGGTATTAATTCCTATTCGAAAAGGAACTCGTAAATCATGAATCATAAAGGCTTCATTGTGAGGAATAACGCCAAATTGGTTAAATAGTTTAACATAATTACTATATTTATTTTTAGGTATCCCCCAACAGCGCCCCTTCCCAGTTTTATGATAGGATCCCATCGGCTTAAAACCTAACGCTTTATTTGCTTGATTAAGCATCTTTTCATACAATAAGGCTTTGTCTAACCACTTTCCTTCAATATGAGTCTCTTGTGAAACCGCTGCACGTTTTTCCATATCAAATTGAAATTGATGTCGATCAATGACACCATTATAAGTGTGAAGCGGAATTGGGCCACTCCAAATATCACATTTTTGCGCCGTAACCATTTCTGCTGTATTATCAAACACAAACTCACCTTGTTCACTCCAGTCACATAAGTGACCTGATTTTTTAAAAGGAAATGCATCTCCAAGTAAACCGATTGCAATAGAATTTCCTTTATTACTAACAATTGGCTTTCCATTTGGTCCTTTTAAGACACTTATTGCTGTAGACGGCCTAACCTCAGGTGCTTTATCTTTTCGATATGTATTATAAATCATCGACTCTAAAAATGAATCTGGCATACTATTACACCGCCTAATAAAAAAGGAAATAGAAATGGAAGAATTATTTTTTGGAACACATTTAAATGACTTTCTATGATTAACTTTAGGGTGTATTTCTTGGGTTATAGAAATTAAATTTTGAATCTTAGAAGCAGAGTGATGATTAATTCTACTGTTATTACAATCAGACTGTTGCGTCTCTAACTTTAATTTTTCATATGCTAATACATCTTTTAAATAAGAAGTTAACGCTGTACAGTTTATATCGTTATCAATGTATTTATACCCTGATATTAGTGTCTGACCTTTCTCATTTTCACAATAATTATATCTCAAATTTCTTGACCAACCACCAAAAACAGCGACATACCCTGTAAAAATATCCTCCGCACACGTACAGTTAAATTGACGTAATTCTTGCAATAAATCATAAAGTGACTTTACGGCAATCAATTGATTATCACTTAACCGTTGATTTGTATGCTGCTGATCTTTTTGAGTATTATAAATAGTATTAAAAAAGTATTTCAATGATTCTTCAATTGAACTACTCTTAATCACTAAAAAATCAGAAGAAAATTGAAGATGTAATTCATTAATTTTTTTTAAAATAATGGTTTGATTAATTTCACCATTACTTACATAACTATTTTCTTTTTGTTTGACTTTTCTACTAGTATCTAACTGATTACTTATCACTTTTGAATAAGTACTTGAACTCGTAAGGCTACCTATTTTCATTTTGGTAAACTCCATGTTTTCTTAACCGATATGACATGAAGTTAACTACCCAAAGTTTTGGTGGATTAAACACTAAAGAGAGGGTAAATAAATTTAAGGCTATTACAAATAAAGGCCTGTCGCAAAATAGAAAAAACCGATCGATTACGATGTCGCCAAACGCATCAGATTTGCAATTTATCGCCTGAAGCAGTGGCTCAGAACGACATAATGAAGGTAAAAATTGTAAAGCTTAGGCATTTTCGCGACAGAGCCAATAATAAAAATTAATGTTGCTGTTATGTTGAACAGTATCACCTAGTCAGGTTTTACAAATTGAGCTTATTACAAAATAGAAGTATGAAAAAATGCATGCAACATTTTCTCTAAATATCGATAATATAATATAAAAGTTAAAAAATGATATTAATAAAAATAAAAACAAAATTAAATTATTGGTTACAAGATACTGCTGAGTTTAGTACAGTAGGAGGTCGTTTTGGATAGAACTTGTAATTCGTGTTTTAGGTTTGGTACGACTGCGGGTTCAACAATCTTAGTCGGTTTAGCGCCATTGATGGTTTCAACAATGTTTAGCAATAAAACAAAAACACATTATGTGGCGTGGTGTAAAATAAAAAAATTTGATCTATTACGATATCTCTAAAGGTCTAAGATATATAATTTATTCCTTGATTCGATGGTACCGTGCACTATAACAAAAACCAAAACTGTGTAGATTAGTCATTTTAAGACAATACCAAATTCATCAAAATAGTTATTTAATATGTACATATAAGGACTGTCACAAAATAGAAAATTCGATCGATTGCGATGTCGCCAAAGGCACAAGGTTTGCAATTTATCGCCTGAGGAAGTGGTGCTACGCTACATAATCAAGGTGAAAATTGTGAAGATTAAACATTTCGCAACAGAGCCATATACTAAAAAATATATGCTTTCATTATCTAAAAAAACAAGACAAAAAAACGATATAAAAAAATTAATTCTACAGTATTCTAGGTCTACATTGTGATCGGAAATTTCATATATTTAGCTACATTAATTCTTTGCTAAGGACGTAAAATAAGTTTAAAATTATTTCTTTTTCATTTTTTTGCCGTATTTTTTATATTTATGCTTTCTCATTTTTTTACGACGCTTTTTGATTAAACTACCCATATTTCCTCCTTAATAAATTTTAATTAAAAACTTCTAACTCACTACTTTAAATCAGAATGTGCACTTTTTTGTGCTAATAGGGAGTTTATCTTACCATCATCACTTTACTGAAGTCTACAAAAGACACAAACTTTATCTACAGTTAACACTGAAGAGCAGGAAAGACACGGAGTAGCTCCCAATTGTTGCTTCCTTTTATTTTCTTGTTGAATCTGATCTTTAAAATGCTGATGCCGACTTTTTTTTACTTGCTTTTCTTGGTCAATTGCCTCTGTAGTTTGTTGTTTATAAAAAACACGAATTCCTTTAAAATAAAGTGATTTAGGTAGCTGTTTATTTAAACGCTCTACAATCATTTTCTCATGATATTTTATTTCTGATTTCCAAATTGGATTCCCTGTTGATATATACAATTGCCGATATCTGACATGCTCAAACTGAAACTCTAATGCTAATTTTCCTAAAATAGTCCCCCATAATGGAATAATGATTGATTTAATATAATGGCTTATCTTTACTTCTTTAAGTGCTTGCCCTGAAAATGAATCCACAATATAACCTAATGATTTCATACTAATTCCCCTTGTTTAACTTCATAAACTAAAGGGTTTTTAAAAAACTTACAATCTGATTCCATGACTGTGGCATAAATTAACTGTGCCTTTGTTTCCATTTCAGAAATTAATCGTTGTTTATGAGTATCATCTAACTCTGCAAAAACATCATCTAATAATAAAACTGTATTTAAAAACTGTTTTTTTAACTCAATGATTGCAAGATTAAACCCAAGTGCAACAATACGGTTTATACCACGTGAAAATGATGTAAATAATAATTGATTATTGATATAAATTTCAAAATCATCTCGATGAGGTCCCAGCAAAGAATATCCAACCAAGGATTCTTTTTGAAATTGAGATTGTAACTCCGCATATAACCACTCTGAATAATGAGATAGCTCTCCATCAAACCTCTTTTTTTCACAATAATGAATTGCTACCAACTCAATGGACTCATTGATGTTACTTTTTAAAAATCGAGTTAAAAGAGGAGTTAGCTGATGAATAACACGATGCCTAACAATAAGTAACTCTTGTGCATATATTGCTAACTGTTGATTAAAGGTTGTAATCAGTGAAAAGTCAGCCCCTGATTTAAGGCTTTTATTTTTTTGTTTTAATGTTGCTCGATATTTTTTTAAAATCTGCCTATACCGTTTATCATAAATACAACAACATTCATCAAGTGTTTTTCGACGACCTTCTGCACTATCTTGAAATAGACGGATAATATCTGCATTTAAAAAATAACATTCTATCCATTTTTTTAAAGGTAAAAAAGAAAGCATATTCTGACGATTAAACGTCATATATCGCTGACCATTACGAGTTAACTTAATATAGAGCTGATTATTACTTGTACTTATTTCTCCATTAATAGTAGATTCAAACTCAATACCAATAACCCCCTCTTCTGAATCGCTACAAATTAATAAATTTCGATCAGACTGTACTGGTGAAAACCCATTGATCACTGTAAATAACGACTCTAAAAAATTAGTTTTCCCCTGGTTATTATTTCCCCAAACGACAACTGAACGGTTATCTTCAATTAATAAAACCGTTTCTTGTAAGTTTCGGTACGACTTAACAAAGTACCGCTTTAACATTTATACGTTAAGTAGATGTGACCTCAACTTCAGACTCAACATTTACTGTTTCAGGGGTTGTTTGAAAATCACTTGTTCTAATCGGCATAATAATATAAGTAAAAGAATTATCAGTAAGGGGAATTAATTGACATGGGCTTAATTCATTATTAAATAAGAAAGATACTTCATCAGTATCTATAATTTTAATTACATCAAGAATTAAGCGAACATTTAATGCTATTTTTGCAGAGTGAGAGCAACTCCCTTCTTTTGTCTGTAAAGACTCCTTAAAGTCTCCTAATGCAGGGGCAGAGGCGGTGATTACTAACTGATTATTATCAAATAATAACTTAACAACATTATTAGATGAAGAAGCAATAATTGCTGCTCGTTCTGCAGCAATCAATAACTCGTCTTTAGATATATTATACCTATATTCCGAGGAATCAGGAATAACTTGATTATAATCAGGAAATTGACCTTGAATTACCCTAGAAATAAGTACCAATTGATCCATCTTAAAAGCTACTTGTTTTTCAGAAACACTCATTTGAATTTCCTGGTCATCAGCAACACCTTGTAAAATTTTATTTAATTCATAGACGGCTTTATACGGGGCAATGACTTCAAAATTAGTGTCAATCGTTGTGGTCTTAGACTTTTTTAATGCTAATCGATATCCATCTGTTGCTACAAACACTAACTTTTTATCTTGATTTTTAATTAAAATCCCATTTAAGAATTTTTTAGTTTCATCAAATGAAACAGAAAAAACAGTATGTTGAATTAATTGACGTAACTCAGCAACAGTAAAATGAACTAATTGTCCAGATTCAATACTGGGGAATACGGGATAATCCTCTGAGTTTTCACTATGAATTGTAAAATCTGCATTATTACCTGTAATTTTTATTTTTTCTTCTTTTACTGTTAAATTTAATGACTGATTAGGAAGCTTCGCAATAATGCTACTCATTGTTTTAGATTTTGTTAAAATAGTTCCTGGTTCTTCAATGCTATTTATTGGCATTCTATATTCAATTCCCAACTCTAAATCATTGCCTCTTAATATGAGTTGATTATCAGATAAATCCATGTAAATATTCTCTAAAATAGGCAATGCAGATCGGACTGCAATGGCTTTTTCTACAATATTAATTGCTTTTTGAAGATCTATACTATTACATTTAAATTTCATTATATTTTGATACCCTCTTAATATATAATAAACTAATCTTTATTTTTTTTATAGTAGTTTAAAATAAGAATAAGAATTTCTATTAAGATAAGTTTATATAAATAATTAAATAATATAGTTAATAGTAATAGAGTGTGTGGATATGTGCAAAAGTACCTACTTTTTCCGTAAATAGTGTAAAAATAGTTTTAATAATCTGTGGATATAAAATAATAACTTTAAGGTTATCCTTTTTTATACACGTGATTTAACAATTTATTCACATTTTTATCTGGATAACTTGTTATTCACAAATATCTTTGATTATCCCTTTACCTTAAGGTAATTGCCGTGAAAAACTGACTTGATTAGTTGGGTTTTATAATTATAAATAAGCGCTATAATAAAAGTGTTAGTCTTGCAATCGCTTAAGATCAATTATTATTAAGCTATATTTAACAGGGGGTATATGATTGTTGAAATGGGTGATATGGATGATTTTAAAATTGATAATGTAAGAAATAATGATCTGTTTTTGGGTTTATAAACGAATATTTTGTATTGGCTTGTTGGGATAAACTTTGGTATTGATTTCTACTTATTGGAATATATAG
Source organism: uncultured Candidatus Marinamargulisbacteria bacterium (assembly GCA_964002605.1). Lineage (GTDB taxonomy): Bacteria > Margulisbacteria > Marinamargulisbacteria > CAXFGY01 > CAXFGY01. The sequence continues at coordinate 27,595 of CAXFGY010000001.1, read as the reverse complement.
AGATGTATCTAGTTTTGCTATTTTTTGACTTAATTGAATGACTTTGTCATAAGGTGCAAAGGCTTTTGCTGTAATAATTGATGGCGTTACTGTTTTTGTACGAATTATTAAATTAATATCATCATTAATAACTGTTAAGTTAATTAAGTTTAAATCGGCTTTTATTTGGCTTAAAAATCGGGTTTTTCGACTTTTTGATTCAATTGCAAATACAGATGAATTAGGTAAACAAATTGCTAAAATAATAGCAGGTAAACCTGAGCCAGACCCCATATCCATAATTGTATGTTTATTATTACCAATAATAGTGGCTAATTCTTGGCAGTTTTCAATATGAAAGGGTAAATGATCATAGGCTTTGGAAGAGTAAATATTGGTATGTTGATTATAGCGTTTAAGTGACTCTATATAGCGAGAAATAGCGGGCTGATATGTATTTATTTTTTTGGGGGGCTTATCCATTACAGGTGGTAACACCATATTTTTCGATAAATGTAACGAGTACAAAAATATCTGCTGGATTAATGCCTGCAATTTGTTTTGCCTCATAAATTGTTTTAGGTAAGTAGTGTTTAAATTTTTCTCGACTTTCTTGCTTAAGCCCTGGAATAAGATCAAAGTTAATATTGATCGGTAATTTTTTTTGTTCTAATGATTTAATTTTTTGTATATCCTCTTCTTGCTTTTGAATGTATCCTTCATATTTACTGATAACGAGTGCTTTTTTGATGGTGTCTAACTGTGAGGTAGGACTATTCATTTCTGTCATAATAGTATCGATATTGACATCAGGTCGTTTAATAACATGGCTAAGGGGGCATTTTTGATTTAACCCGAGTGATTGTTGTAGTTCCGCTGAACAAGATTGTTTTTTCCATTGTTGATGAAGCGCTTTAATGGCGGTTGTTTCCGCCTGGATATGTTTAAATTCTTTTGCAGTAATAAGACCTAAATCAAATGCGGCAGGACCTAAGCGAGAAGGAGCGTTATCTTGTCGTAGTAAAAGCCGATATTCAGAACGAGAAGTTAGCATCCTGTACGGTTCATAAATATTTTTATGAATTAGGTCATCGATCATGGTTCCTATAAAAGAGTTTTCACGGGTTAGAATAAATGATGGACGGTTTTGAACAGCAAGACCCGCATTAATACCGGCGATAAGACCTTGTCCAGCGGCTTCTTCATACCCTGAAGTTCCATTAATTTGACCTGCTAAAAATAACCCTGATAGTGCACGCGTTTCTAGTGTTGGGTGGAGTTGGTTAGGAAAGACAAAATCATATTCAACGGCATAACCTGGACGAATGATTTTTACATCACGGAGACCAGGCATTGTTTTTAAAAATTGATCTTGAACATGTGCGGGTAAAGACGTGTTGAGGCCTTGGGGATACACTTCAATGTTATTCCGGCCTTCTGGTTCGATAAAAATATGGTGTTGGTCTTTATCTTTAAATCGAACGACTTTATCTTCAATAGATGGGCAATAACGTGGACCAGACCCTTGGATGACATTTGTGTAAAGTGGTGATTTATCTAGATTTTTTAAAATAATTTGATGTGAGTCTGGCGTTGTATAAGTAAGGTGGCAGTTAACTTGATCTAAGTAGCGATTGTTGTAAGGGGTTCGAAATGAAAATCGTAAGCATTCAGGATCTCCAGGTTGAACTTTAAGTTGATCATAATCAATCGATTCGCGATGGAGACGGGGTGGGGTTCCTGTTTTTAAGCGCCCTAGTTTAAAGTAACGCAGTAAGCTTTGGGAAAGTTTTTCGGCAGAAAACTCATTTACTCGCCCACCGGATTGGTGCGTCATTCCTGTATGCATTAAGCCGTTTAAAAAGGTCCCTGTTGTTAAAATAACCGCAGGGGCATAATACTCCGTACCGGTTGCGGTCACAATACCATGTATTGTGTTATTTTCAATGAGTAGTCCATATACTTCTATTTCAAAGATCGTGATATTAGGATGAGAATGTAGTATATTATTCATATATGCTGCATAGTCTATTTTGTCATTTTGAGAACGTAAACAATGAACCGCAGGTCCTCTAGATCGGTTAAGTACTTTAAGTTGAATATGTGTTTCATCGGCACAACGACCCATTTCACCACCTAAGGCATCAATTTCACCAACAATTTGACCTTTTGCAGGACCTCCAATTGATGGGTTACAGGGCATTAAGCCGATAGTATCGCGTGTTTTGGTCAGTACAATGACAGAACATCCAAGTCGTGCTGCAGCAAGAGCCGCCTCTATGCCAGCATGCCCAGCACCGACTACAATAACATCTGTTTTAGTATTCATATTAGGCACAGTTATAACATGAGATAGGCAAGAGTCCAAGTTACATTAAGTTTTGCAATCTGGTTTAGAAGTAAATTAGTTTATAATTTTTGCAGTTTTTAGTATTTGGTTTAGCTCATAATCATTTGGAAAATAATTAATATATTCCCCATTAAAAAACAATGTTGGGGTTGATAAAACGGATAATCGTTTCGCTTCTGTAATTTCTTGATTGAGTATTTGTTTTGTTCGAGAGGCATTTAAACATAATTGAAATGCGGGAATGTTAAGGTTAAGTTGACGGGCATACTCGGTTAACTGTGTTTGATTAAGGGGTTTAAACATCGCATAAAGTTTATTAGAGTATGCAAGGTATTGGTTTTGTTGATCTGCACATAATGCAGCTAAGGCTTTTGGACGAGATTCATTAGATAATGGATATTGGCGAAAAATAAGTTGAATGTCATTGGGATATTTTTGATATAGTGTATCTAGCTTATGATGGGTTTTTTTACAGTGTGGACATGTAAAATCACTAAATGCAGTAATTTTAAGTTTGGCATTTTTAGGTCCAATTGCCACAATCTGATCAGGGTTATTACGTATTTTAAATTGAAAAGGGCGTGGCATAGATTCATAAAATTGATATTTTGTTTTTAAACCTTGTATATATTTTTCTATCGTAATTGTTTCCTTTTCATTTGTTAAATATTGTTTAATTCGGTTTTTCATTTCGTCAAATGATTTCCCACCCATGTTTTCTTTATGATCTGTATAAAATTGTTGAACTTCTTGAGAAGATACAAGGGTCTCTTTTTTGATTATAAGTTTTTTTAATTGGGTTACTGATATCCCTTGTTTTTTCGCATCATGCGCAAGAAGAAGTTCTTGTAACTTTCTAAGTCGTTCATTATAAACATTACGTTTTAAGCGGGTGATTTTTACGCCGAGTTGTTCATCTAGTTCAGTTAGTTTGATTTTTTGATTGTCAAATGTTGCAATAACGGACGGGTTTGCAGGTGAACTTGATTGAGATGGGAGAACGCTATAGAAAATACTAGCAAAATAAACACAAAATATTGTAATTGTTACACTGGGGAGTATTTTAAAAAGGGAGACATCGTTATAAGAGGTATAAATTAAGAGTGTGTTTTTGCTATCATTAAAAATAACAGAAAGTATCATAATCGTTGTCATAAGAAGGGCAGATAGCGTACAGAATATACACCATTGCTGTAATTTAAATGCTTGAACTAAAGTTAAATGTAGATGAACGATTGTTCCGATTAGTGCAATAATAAACGTAGTAGGTAATACAGATCTTGTATCAGTTGATTTGTAGCTGCAGTATAGGCGTATTGATAATGTCAAAAAAGCAATAATGCCAAAAACAGAGATAGGAATGTTAAACCAAGTCGAGTAGTCACTAGATAGTACTGCATCACATCCTGCACCTGTACAACCAGGCAAAGAAAAGTGCTTTAGTATAGTTAGATAAATTGCATTGAAAAAGCCTGTAAGTGAAAGCAATAGTAGTATTATAGTTTGTTTTTTATTCATTAATTTTCTCCTATTTTAGTTTTTTAGTATTTATTAATTTGAAGTAATAATTTATTTATATTAAAGCTTGACTATATCATATCATAACCTTTTTTTATTAAATACATAATTCATATGATAAAATGTGTATTAAAATTTTAATAATTTTAGGAGTATAATTTGATTCAAATAAAACTTATGGTCACTGTAATTATCTTTTTTTGCTTATTGTGTTTAAGTTATGCAAAAACCGGTTTAGTTGACTTTGGTCTTGGTCTTGGCGCTCTTTCATCAAAACTTGGGGATCACAATAATGAGCTTGATGCTTTAGAATTAGGTGGAGGTGGCTTTTCTTTATCATATGAAAAAAATCTTAATGGCGCGGGGTTGGAAATAAAAGCAGAAGGTGTTTTTTTGACTGATGCAAATTTGTTTTCTCTTCAGCCTAGTCGTGTCGAGTGTGATATAAATTCATTTGGAGTGTCATATTTTTTGTATTTTGCAAAAGTCTTTAAAGGGTTTTATTTTGGTCCAGGTTTTGACTATATGAGGGTAAAAATTACAGAAAAAAACTGGGAAACAACTGGTTTCTTAGGTTTTCCAAAAGACATAGAGTATACAAAATCTAGTGTGAACCTTGGAAATCTTGCTTTATCCTTGGGGTATTCGGCTTTGCTTGCAGAGTTAATTAGTTTTCGTTTGGGTTTACAGTATGGATATTTGTTTAAATTGAATAATATTATGGGAGCTGATAAATCTTTAGGTGAAAATTATAAAGGTAGTTTTGATCTTACTGACAGATTGCTTCTTAATGCATATTGCCAATTTGGTATTGTTTTTTAAGTTTTAATAATCAGCAATATTAATAAACAAAGTTATCTTTGTAAAAAATGATTTATTATATTTGTAACTTATTTAAAATATAAGTTTCTTATACATTTAATTTCTTGTACACTTAATAAATATGATTTATTACATTAAAGGTAATTTAGCTTTAGTTAAAGAAGACGTTGTTATTATTGATGTTAATGGAATAGGGTATAGTGTCTGTTGCCCAGATTCGATTTTATCAGAATTACCAGACATTGGTGCTTCAATTCATCTGTTTACTTATCATTATATTCGTGAAGATCAGCAACTACTATTTGGCTTTATTTCAGAAGAAGAACGTCAGTTTTTTATGACATTAACGACGGTATCAGGGGTTGGGCCCAAGTTAGGCATTAAAATTTTATCTTCATTATCAGTAAATGCGTTGACTCAGGCTATTATACAAGGGAATTTAGCGCAACTGACTCAAATTTCTGGGGTAGGCAAAAAAATGGCTGAGCGGATGGTTATTGAACTTAAAGATAAATTATCTCAATTATATGGAATGACAGGTATTAGTGTTGAAAATAATATAGCATCGGTTCCAAATGCCCTGAATAATGATTTAATGTTGGCATGTAAGTCATTGGGGTATTCTCACAATGAAATTAAAGAGGGTATCGTTAAAGCAGGGGAGTTAATTACCAGTGACGTCTCACTTGAAGAAAACCTCAAACAACTACTTAAACAGTTATAAAACAGAAAATAATATGTAATATGGGACTGTCCTAAATAACTCATCAGAGAGAGAATAACTATAATACATTTAAATAAATTCATTTGATTCCAAGTTAACAAAATGCTACCCTGAAATTAGTTGAAGTTGCAGTTATGCACAAACAAATTAAAATTGTGGATAAGTTTGTGGATAAATATTGAATAACTTAGTAGTTACGCAGGATATGGTCATAAAAAGCAAATAAAGTAAGTTCAATAAAGGTGTTAAATATCAAAAAAATTGATTTTAATGTAATAAGAAGCAAAATGTGGATAACTTGTGAATATAATGGGGTTTAATTGTAAATAATATAAAATAATGAGGTTAAATTGAATAAAATTTGGGATGAAATTATAACATGTTTAAAAGAGCAATTATCTGGGCCAGGTTTTCAAACTTTTTTATCGTCTGCATCTCCGGTTCGGTTAGAAAATAATGTGTTAACTATAGAAGTACAAAATGAGTTTTCCAAAGAATGGATTAAGGATAATTGTGAACAATTATTACATCAATATATTCCAAATTTTAAGGCTATTGCGATGAATTATGAGGTTGTTCAATTAGAAGAAAAAGCTGAAAATCAACAATTGAGCATTTTTTCTCCAGTTGAAAGCAAAGCCAGTTTATTAAAAGAGTCGATGTTTAATGCTAAATATCAATTTGATAATTTTATTGTGGGTCATAATAATCGTTTTGCGTATGCATCATCAGAAGCCGTTTCTAAGGCACCTGCAAAAGCATATAATCCGTTATTTATTTATGGTTCAGTTGGTCTTGGAAAAACGCATTTACTTCATGGGATTGGGTTAAAAATTCATGATACGTTTCCTCATCTTAAATCTCATTTAGTATCATGTGAAAAATTTACTAATGATTTAATTAATGCGATTAAAGATAAGTCAGTAGAGCCTTTTCGTGAAAAATATCGGAGTGTTGATGTGTTAATTGTGGATGATATTCAGTTTTTAGCTAAAAAAGAACAAACACAAGAAGAGTTTTTTCATACATTTAATGATTTATATAATCGAGAAAAGCAAATTATTTTAACTTCTGATCGACCGCCTAAAGAAATTCCGACATTAGGAGATCGGTTAAGAACACGTTTTGAGTGGGGGTTAATTGCTGATATTCAGGCGCCTGAACTTGAGACTAGAATTGCTATTTTAAGAAAAAAAATGGAATTGAATCAGTATCATATTTCAGACGAAATTTTGCATTTTATTGCTTCACAAATTCCAACTAATGTTCGCGAAATGGAAGGTGCTTTAACTCGAATTGTTGCTTATGCATCATTATTAGATACAGAGGTTACTTTATCTATCGCTAGTAACGTTATTAAAGATATGGTGGGTATTAAACAGGAAAAGCCTTTAACGATTGCATATATTCAAAATAATGTTAGTGATTATTTTAGTATTTCAACAAGTGATTTATGTTCTAAAATGAGAACTAAAGAAGTTGCTTTCGCACGTCAAATTGCGATGTATATTGCAAGAGAGTTGACTAATAACTCTTTACCTAAAATTGGAGAGCATTTTGGTAATCGAGATCATACTACAGTGATGCATGCTTGTGATAAAATTAAGCAGTTATTACAATCTGATTCTGAAACTAAAAATATTATTACTGTTTTGATTGCAAATATTAAAAACACGCCATAATTAATTATATTTAAAATAATTAGAAATCCCTTGATAGATAGAATTTGCAATTTTTTGTCTGTATTGTGGATAAATTATTTTTTTACGTTCTCGGGGATTGGTTAAAAAAAGCGGTTCAATTAATGCTGCTGGCATTTTTGTATGACGAAGTACATATAAGCGAGCACGTTTGGTTTTAAGGTTTTTACTTTTTAAATCTTTGATGAGCTGTTTTTGTAAATGCGCTGCAAGTTTACGATCTTTATATTTATAATAATATGTTTCGGTTCCATGAACAGAAGACTTTAGAAATGAATTGACATGAATGCTAATAAAAATATCGGCTTTATTTTTATTAGCAATATATGCGCGTGATTGTAATGAGCGATAACGATCACGTTTGCGTGTCATAATGATAACGGCACCTTGTCTTGCTAGTTTTTTTTGTAATCTATTGGCAATATCAAGAGTGAAAAATTTTTCTTGATAACGTTTTAAGCTTACAGCGCCTGGGTCTTTCCCTCCATGGCCGGCATCAATTACAATTACTTTGCCTTTGAGGGAACTTGATTTGGAATAGTAACTTTTTTTAAGTGATTGTGTTTTTTTTTGAGTAACTTGTGGTTTTGGTTTGGGGTGAGTTGTTTTTTTAATAACTTTATTTTCTTTAAAGGTAATGGTTACGCCTGTTTTAGTTTGCTTTACTGATGCAGATAGGTTTGATTTTTTAAGATCAAATACAATTCGAGATTGTTGTGGTTTGGTTTTAAATTGTGATGTTCTTATTTGACTAATATTATTGTGTGTTAGTTTTATTTTATTCGGTAAGTTATTTTGTGTATACGGCACATCTAAAATAACTTTTTTTTGTTTCGTAAGTGATTTAATAGTAGGGGTGATTGGTCCTAAGGCGGTTAGTTTAAATGTGTTAGAATAAACTTGAGAGAGATGTGTTAGTTTTGAGATAAAATTGATTTCAATGCCGAGGTTATTGCGTTTAATGTAAGGTTTGATATATTGGTTAATTCCGGTAATTTTAATTTCTGTGCTTGTTGGAGACAGTTGCTTGGCACTATATCTTTTTAAGATAGGATGGTCTAAGGTTTTTTTTGTTTTTTTTAGCATTAATGTACTATTGGGAATAGATAGTGTATATGCGGGTGCCCAAGGATGTGTTTGTAATGGCATAAATGAGATTGGATGTGTGCTGTTAATTTGTAAGATATCTCGATCGTTTTCTCTAATAAAATCAATATCATTGATAATAGATAGTAGTTGAATAGTGCGGGTTTTTGCATTCCAGTTTAATGCATAAAAAAATGCATTAATAGTGGATTCTAATGGTAGAAAATAGGTGTTGTTTTTTTTAATAGGTGCTGCAGCTATAAAAATTTCTTTTTGATGGTTAATAAATTGTGAAAGTGCAGTATTTTTATTAACAAAAAATTGAATAGTATGATGTTTTTTAGATAACAAGAAACCTGTTTTTGTAGTTTCAAAGGTGTAGTTTAATGCTTTAAAGAACGGTAAGATATTAGCAAATAAAATATTATTTTTATAAAAAAAATCTTTATCTATGGGGACTTTTGTTTTAGCATATGATATAAATAAAGGCCGGTCTTTTTCCATAAATGGAAGTGATTTTAATTTAGTTAGTAATGAAGGGTTTGTTGCTGTTGTGGCGTTTTTAGCTGTATATTTCTTTGGTATTACTGTTATTACAGGTGGGTTAATAAATACTTTGAAACCTAAATAATTAAAAAACTCTGGAATTGGAACATGAAGTCGACTATTAATAAATAAAATGGGAATGGGGAGGTAGTGGCGATTTCCATTTATACTGAAGTCTTTTCGACGTGGTTTGATGGTGGCATTAATGTTGTAGTGGGGCATTGATAATGTAAATGTGTTGGTTTTTTGACTTTTTGTTAATGAGCTTTTGAAGGTCTTGAGAGAATCTCTAATGGGTAAATAGTAATGATTATTGTATTGAATAATTGGAGAGTTAAGTTCAATCGTGTTTTTATTAATTTTAAAGGTTGTCAGTGCATTTAATGGGAGTGTATGTTGTACTATTATGATGAAAAGGATGTAATGCAGTAAGCGTGCTTTTACCATCCAGATAGTATAACAAAGTTATTAAAAAATTACGGTACCTTTAATCATTAGTCCAAAGAAGCTGAAACTATTTTGATCTTCATTTTTTTCTTTATGTTGAGGATCATTATAGTCTTGAATTTTTTTATAATAGCCTTCACCAATAATTTGAAATTCTTGGATATATGCAGACTCTTGCATTGGTATTGCTATTTTAATATCCAATGATCCTATATCGACGTAATCATTTCGTTCAATAATTTTAGTTTCTGCTTCTTGGTTTAATTTTTGAAGGGAGGCTTGATTTTGTAGTTGATTGAAGGAGAAGCCTTCAGTGTATATGCGATTATATTTTATATTTACAGAAAAGGATTTTTTTTTGATGGGAGTAAATGTGGCCGTATATTCAGTTTTTTGACCGGCTTTCCAGTCTGTCGTATATAGGTTGTCTTTGGCTCTTAAGAAGTTAATGTGCCCACTTAAGGTTAAGGCTGTCAGTGGCCGAAGTATGATACCGCTTTTGGCGGTTTGTTCATCAAAAACGGTTAAAGTATTGTTGTAGGTTGGTTGAGCACTAGTGTTTAAAAGTTCTTTTTTAATTGAGACTTCTTGGTTTTTATGGAATTTCCCTCCAATATCAAGGGAGATGTATTTAATGGGGGTGAATGTGATGGTTACTTCGTAGTCATTTTGAATTTTATTAATATAATTGTCAAGTTTGCTATTAAGATAATTGTCAAGACTATTTTCTTTTTTAGTCGTTTCTTGAAGATTTTTTTTGGTTACATTTGTTGTTGGGCTAATCCATTGGTAAATTTTGTTATGTGCCAGAGACCCTTTAATACCAAGCCAGCGCCAACTTTTATTACCATTTAATGAATAGTTTAATGTATCTTTTAATGTTGTTCCTTTTTGTGAAGTGAAGGAGCTTTTTCTTTCATAGTCAGTTGTTTCTTTGGTCCCTTGTAAGCTAAACCAATTGAAGGGTGAGAATGTGGATTGTAAAATTGTTTTGTTGGATATTTTGATCTCTTTTTCTTCTGAAGTGTACTCTCCGGTTGGTTTCGTTTGTTTTGTTGTTTCATTAAAAAAAGAAGACAGTTGATCTGTGGGTATCATATATGTTTGTTGTAAATGGTTGGTGTTGGAGGACTCAACACTACCTAAGGATGAAAATCCTCCTAAATTTAAAAACTTAACGCCAGAGAACGTTAAAAATGGAATTTTTATTTGTAAGGGAGCTAGGGTTACATTGTGCGTTTTATCTGTTTCAAGTTTGTTATCATATTCAAAACTGTTATCTTGAGTTGTTTCTTTAGTAATTTTTTGGATTTCGTTATTTAAATTTTCTTGTGAATAATTAAATTGATATGATAATAATTTTAATAGGGGCCATTTTGGTTTTATTATTGTATTAATATTATATGCGTTATCATTGTTAAATGAATTGTGTTCTTTGTAGGTTGTTGTTTCGAAATTAATACGCTCTGATTTGTTGTCGCTATAATTAAAAGAGTTGAGTTTGAAGCCGGTGATGGGCATCCAATTATTATAACCAAATGTATTACTTTTTGATTTTTCTAATTTTTTTAAGTTATTTTGTTGGCTTCTTTTTTTTGTGTGGGAATATGATAGATAGCTATCTTTAATAGGTCGAATCCAAAAATTAAACGGAGAAATACCTGAACTGATAAAAAAATTGTATGGATTTATTTTATTTATAGTATATTTTGTTGTTTCGTTGATGTTTTTGGCTTGGTTTAATAATGGGCTTTTAGTTTCTTGTAAGCTATGGTTGTAGGAAGATGATAGCCAATTTCCTGGAGAGTAGTTTGCAGATTGGGTTTTATTTTGTATCAATGAAAATGATTTTTCATTTGATGTTTTTGATGATTTTTCAATTACTTTAGTTTGATCGGAGTCAATCGTTATGTTGAGACTTTTGAAAGGTGTGGTTTGAGAATAATAGCCATATTTATGTGTTTTTCGAAAGGAGTAGCCGTCTTTATTGGTATTATGAGTTAAAGAGTTATTATAATTGGGAATAAATGTTACATTTTTCAGTAGTGGAAATTGCTCGGTTTTTGCGGTTATTTTGTAAGAATATGTTTTTGTTTTATTTGTGTCAGGGTTTACATTATCGATGTAGTCGTTTTTTTGTTCAGAGTAGTTTCGGGAAAAGGTGTTGCGTAAGTTGTCAGGCCCAAAAGAAATGGTATTACTTAGTGACCATGTTCTTTTGTCAATATTATGAACATTGCCTGTTACTGGAACTACAATTGTATTTGGGTCTTCAACTGTGGATAGATAAGACAATTCATGATCGGTATCAAAGAAGTTAACGAATGAGTCGGTATATTTTAAGGCGGTGTTGTGTTCTTTAAGATAATAGCGATCTGTTTCTTCGCCATCTTTTTTTTCCCCTCGGTCTTGTTTGGAAAATTGATAGTTAACTTTCATCGAATCTTTTGGGTTGATTATCCATTGACTATCAGAATTAAATATTGTTGCGCCTTTTTTGTCTTTAATTGGAGATATTGCTCGAAATTCACGATCAATTTTTTTTACAGATATGTTTTGTTTTATTTGATCTCCATTATAGCCCCCTGCTACTTTAAATGCTTTTTTTATTGCAGAGTTTTGTCCGCTTATTGTTAAGCCGCTTAGGTCATAATAGTTAAATAAAATTTTAATAGTATCCATTGGTGAGGGGTTTTGATTATTAAACTTAATTGTACCTTTTGTATAGTTAAAGGTATAATTGGTGTTTTTTTCTTGTACGATATCATTAATATATACAACTTCTGAATTTTCAACGATATCTTTGTACTGTTTATTGGTATTGTGATCTTTTAATAAATAGATATCATGTTCTATGCCACTTCCAGTTATAATAATCGGTTCATTAAGTTGAATTTGTGGTCGAGCGAAATTATTTTTTGCTAATGCAAGGTCTCCATTAATTGACCAGTTATTATTAAAGAATCTTGTAAAGTTTACACCATATACATCAATGTTTATATCCGGTATAGCCAGTACTTCTGGGGTATAGTGGTAGTATAATTTAATAATATCATTTTTTTGTGGCTTTTGATCTAATTGTGCGCTTACTTCATCAATGTTTGTTTTAAATTTAATAATTATATTCTGACCATTATCTTTATATTCAACACTGAAGTCGGGACCTTCTGTTAAGATATATTTTTCGTTTGTTTCTACTTTTGTATATTCAATTTTTTTGATGGAGTTGTATTGAATAGGTAATGACTCAGGGTTTAGTTTAAAGTCAAGTTCACTATCGATATTGTTATCAAATACTAGGCGGGATTCATTTACTTTGAAGGAGAAATCTCGATAAAAACTTTTTTGATAGTTATAGTCAATTTCAATTGGTTCATTATTATAAGTGTTATTATTTAATTCAATTTTTCCTTTATATGCAGAAATAATACGGTAATCTTGTGTTGATATTTCACTAGTTTCACTTGTTGATGTTTTTAGTCGAATTTTAATATTTTCAGTATTAATTAGTGGGTAGAAGGTAGTATTAATTATTTGATTTGATATTGTTTTGACTTCAGTTTTTATTTCTTTTATGAGTTCTTTTTCAGGGGACTTTGATGATTCATTTAAGTAGGTAAATCCAAATTCGTAGGGTTTTTTTCTTACATTTTCAGTTACGAGCAAGGTTTCAATTTTATTATATTTAATATTAATAATTGTAGGATAAGGAATGGCATAGTTAAAAAATAAGAGGCCCTCATCATAGTCAATAATGTAATCTGTTAGTTCTTCTAAGGGCATTTGATCTAGTGTTATGCTGGTGGAGTTATTTACGATATTACGATTTTCTAATTGATAGGGACCAGCAATATTTTTGCCAAGTAAATCTTCTTCGATATAGGTAGTTTTGTAGTAGTTAAAATGAATGTCAATCGTATCATGGTGATTAAATGGAATCAGTAGTGTTATTTTTCCAGTTGAGGTGTCAATGAAGTAATCCTGATGTCGTTTAAGTGTTTTATTATTTAAATATAATTTATCTGAACCCATTAGAATGGGTAAGTTGTCAACATAAAATAGTTTGGGAGGTGTTATTAATCGGTTGTTTGATACGTTTGGGGCTATATTTAGGGCGTTTGCATTTGAAGAGCTGTTTATTGGTTGGGTAAGCGTTTTTGTTGTGATATTTATTGTTGCGCCTGTTGCGTGAGTAATGTCTGTTATATTAGTTGATGTTTGGGCATTGCTTGATGTAAGTAAGGCGATTAATTCAGTTAAAATATTGCTTGAAATTGTTTTTGGGGTATCTTTTAAGGGATCTGGATGTAATTTATTGGCAATTTCTTTTGACCATAATGTAACAATTTCGGACTCAAACTGCCTTTCAATTCGTACTTTATCTTTTGATTTATAATGAAAATCCAAGCCATTAAAATTTTTCTTATTAAGTACGGGGATAAAGTCTGCAATTGGGTTTGTAAATTCGTAAATTATTTTAATATAGTTATTTTTTTCAGGAATTTTGTTTAAAAAGGTAATTTTGCCTTCTAATTCATCAACTTCGTAGTCAACACTTTCTTGAAGTTTTTTGTTATCTAATAAAACGCGAACAGAACCAGGTAAAATGAATGAGTTTGCAAAATTGTAAGTGTTCGTTCCATTACCAAATGTTTCAAACTTTTTGGGTTCAGATCGTTGAGCTCCTGTTGCAAACTTGCTTTGCCAGTGATCTGATGATTGCTGGTATTTTATTCCATCCATGGCTTTTTTGGTATCAATGAATGCCCCATTTTTAAAGTCAACATCATAATGAAAAATAGTTAGTTCTTTATTTTTATGTTTAATTTGAATATCATATTTTCCTGGTAAATCTGGTTCTTGTTCAAGATCATAATGCAGTGTGTAGTCATTAACTTGACCATCAATTTTAATTTTGTAGCGTTGATCATTTTTAATGGGACCAGGCAAAACATCTTTTGGGATTTTATTATAAATAGGGTCATTGATTATTGTTTCATAGCGCTTGTCTTCATAATCATTTTCTGATGTTGAATCTGGAATTGTATAATCTCGTCCACTCCATTTCACTTCATAAAATCCGTCAACATTTAAATCTAAATTTTGATTATTGTTGTTGATTGGAAAACGATAGTTTTCTTGCATTAAGTAAGGGTGAAGTGGTGGGTTTGGTTTTTTTGTGTCATTAGCAGCTTTTTTAATAGATTCGGTGGGGATTATTTGTTTGGATTGTATTTGGTTGTCTGCCCGTGAAACATTAGGGTAGATTATCATTATTGTAATCGATAGTATATAAAAAGTGAGATATTTTTTCATTATTGGATTAACATAGCGTCCCCAAAACTATAAAAACGATAATTTTTTTTAATGGCTATTTGGTAGGCGGTTGTTGTTAACTTTGTGCTAGCAAAGGCATTTACAAGATGTAATAATGAGGAGTTTGGTAAATGAAAGTTGGTAATTAATGCGTCAACTCCTTTAAAAACATAGCCGGGGTAAATAAATAATCGTGTTTTTCCGTGCCCCGCTTGCATTTGATTATTAATATAGGCAGACTCAATCGTTCTAACAGTGGTGGTTCCTATCGCAACAATGCGTTGACTTGGATTTTGGATGGCATGAGTGAGTCGTTTTGCAGTAGTGGGTTCAATATAAAATGATTCTTCATGAAGTTGGATTTTAGTCACATCAGTGCTTTGAAGGGGTTGAAATGTGCCTAGACCAATATGGAGCGTTATGGTTTCAATTTGAATTCCTTTTTTTTTAAGCGCGAGTAATAACTCGGGAGTAAAATGGAGTCCTGCCGTTGGCGCTGCAACAGCACCCGCTTTTTTAGCGTAATGTGTTTGATAATTTGAGAATAATTGATTCGCTTGGTTTTGAGGAATTTTGGATTGAATATAAGGGGGTAGCGGGGTATGACCTGTTTGATCTACAAATTTTAGAAAAGGTTGATTGATTGAAAATGACGCAATGGCATACTCTGGTGTTTTTTCAATAATTTTTACCGTATTATTAGCATCAAATTGTAAGGTTTCTCCTACTCGAATACGTTTTGCTGGTTTTATGAGTACAGACCAAGTATTTTTTTTAAGGGGTTGGTTTAATAAAATTTCGACACGACCTCCGGATTGACGATAGGCAAATAAGCGAGCTTTAATGACTTTAGTATCATTGAGTACTAATACATCGTTAGGCGTGAGTACATTGATAATATCTGAAAATCGGTGATGATTAATCGTGTTGCTTGTACGGTTTAGCATCATTAAGCGGCTATGGTCACGGTTTTTAAGCGGTGATGTCGCGATTAATGAGTCTGGCAACTCAAAATTAATTGGGCTTATTGTATTCATAAATAACTCAATATGATTATAATACTTAATTTATACCCATATTGAGTAGGGGGTAAACACTATACTCACGCTGTTTTGCCTCAAAAATTTGATTGCTTTTTCTTTAGGGCTGTCTTATCAATGATGTATTCTTCTCAAAAAGCGTTTAAGAATATTAAAATTTAAATATTGATCTAAAAATTACTGTTTCATCATATTGATTGATTGTTTTTTAAAATTTGTTGCAATTAAATAAGCGACGCTACTTGGCGGTCTTATAGGCGGTTCAGATAAAAAAAACTTGACTCCTTTTTTAAGTGCGCTTAAAATACTAATTAGATGGACTTAAATAAAAGCAAAGAAGATTATTTAAAACATATGTTCTTATTATTAGAAAAGCAATCTGACCCGATTAAAACGACAATATTATCAGACCGTTTACAAGTATCTCCTGCGGCTGTGACTGATCAATTACAAAAACTTGCTTCGTCGGGTTATATTAACTATTTTAAGTACAAAGGCGTCCTGCTTACAGATAAAGGCAGTAAAGTAGGTAAAAATATGGTGAGACGTCATCGTATATTGGAATTATTTTTACAGCAAATCTTGTCCGTATCATGGGATGCTGTCCATCAAGAAGCCGAGCGTCTAGAGCATGCGGTATCAGATACAGTTATTGATCAAATGGAAATAAAGTTGGGCTATCCAAAGTTTGATCCGCATGGGGATCCTATTCCTTCGATTGATGGCACAATTCCTAATCATGATCAGGGCGTCTTGTTAGCGCATGCTACTTCAGGACGTTCTTATACGGTGGTCAGAGTATTATCAGATGGTGCGGATTTTTTAAATTATTTAAATGAATTAAAGTTATTTATTAACCAAAAATTAGAAGTCCGTGACTATCATGAATTTGATCGCTCTGTAGAGGTTAGTATTCAAAAAAGAAAAGTAATGCTATCACAGTATACGGCTTTGCAAATCGTTGTTAGTCCGACAAAATTTCAGATCAAAAAAGGAGCAAATAAATGAATAAAAAACGCTATATAGTAATGATGTTAATGATAGTGACTGTATTAACGGGCTGTTTTAAGAAGGCATCTAAAGTTCCGATTAGTCAACGAAAAATTAAAGTGGTGGCAACAACGGGTATGATTGCTGATGCGGTGAAGGTGATTGCTCAAAACCGTGTGCTGGTTAATGCCTTAATGGGGCCTGGGGTAGACCCTCATTTATATCAAGCATCTGCAGGAGATGTCACAACATTAGCGGCTGCAGATATCATTTTTTATCATGGGTTACATCTAGAAGCTAAAATGGGAGATATTTTAAAAAAAATGGCTAAGCGTCAAAAAACGGTGGCTGTTGCAGATCAAATTTCTACTGATAAATTATTAAAGTCACCTGATTATGATGACTTATATGACCCTCATATTTGGTTTAATGTAGCACTTTGGCAAGAGGTTGTTCAGGTGATTAGAGATGAGTTAATTGCGCTAGACCCAAAATCGCGGAATTATTATTATCGCAATACGGCACGTTACTTATCTGAGTTAGCGCAATTGCATCAAAATGTTCATGAACAAATGAAGCAAATACCGGAAGAGAAACGGATTTTAATTACGGCACATGATGCATTTAATTATTTTAGTGATACTTATGGTATTCGTGTTGTTGGTTTACAAGGGGTTAGTACTGAATCTGAAGCAAGTATTAAAGATGTTCAGCGTTTAGTACAAGTTATTATTAAGCATAATATTCCAGCAATTTTTGTAGAGACATCGACACCTAAGCGTAATATTTTAGCCGTGAAAGAGGCGGTTCGTTCTCAGGGTCAGCAGGTTGATATTGGTGGCGAACTATTTGCAGATGCTTTAGGAGATCAGGGGACTGTGGCCGGGACCTATGTTGGCATGATTAATCATAATGTAAAGACAATTTTATCTGGTTTAACTCGGGGAACTTACTAATCTCTTATAAATGAATATAGTATTAAAAATTATTTTATTTATTATCATTATTGTTCCAGTGTACGCAGCAGACGTTACGATTACTGGGACTTATTTAGGCGGGATGAATGCCATTAAGCAGCGTAATAGTGTTCGCCAAACACAATTTGATTATGCCGCGAATGTAGATATTAATTTTGTAATCAAACCAGAAATTGCGGGTGTTATTCAGTTTCAAATGAGTCCTGGTGGCAGTCATTTGCATTTTCCTGGGGAGTCGATTGTCGTGACAGATTTAAATTTATCTTATTCTCCTAAACACGTTCCTTGGAATATTACGATGGGTTCATTTGATACCCCATTTGGTCAACACGTGTCACGGTTATCTAATAATGCAGATACGTTTAATAATATGTTACTTCTTAATCCACTTTTATATAGTGCATTTGCAGGGCCTATGGGAACGTTAAACACATTGGGGTTTATGACAATGTATCGTTTTTTCTTGGGGGAGTTAACTGTTGCGATTACCAATGGGACGGATGAGTCTGCTTATAACTCAGATGGCCATTTCGGGGTTGTGGCGCGAGTCATATCTGTTCCTTTGTTTAATAACAGTATCAATATTGGGGGGTCGTATATGTACTCTGATGATTATCAAGGTGTTAAAGAGAGTGAGCGGTCAGGTTTTGGCGCAGATTTTTCAGCAGGGATAATGGATTTTAGTATTCAGTTTATTGAGAAGTTTCGTATGAATGCTTACATTGCCAGGTTGTTTTACGATGATCAAAACCCTGAATCAGTTGATGAGGTGTGGTCTTGGATGACAGAAACATCTTATCAACGACAAAAACTTCGGTTATCTGCAAGAATATCCGGTTGGCAGCCGTGTGGAATAGGGAATAATAAGATTATTTATGCGACTAATAATACACTAACTGGCAAATTACCTGATCCTGGATTCGCTGATTCTGGGAAGGTTAGACTGGATCAAGATATTTATCGTTATGAATTAGGTTTAGACTATTTTCTTACACCAATAATTACAATTCGGAGTGAAATATTTTGGGATGATTACCGATATGATTTAGTTGTAAATACAGATGTATTGGGTGTATTGGGGTTGGTTAATGTTCGGTTTTAATAGGATATTATTATGACTACACAATTCCCTGCGATAGAAGTTCGGGATTTAACAGTAGCTTATCGGGAAATACCTGTTTTATGGGATATTGATATTGAAGTACCTGAAGGGATATTATTAGCTATTGTAGGGCCGAATGGGGCTGGCAAAACAACCTTATTAAAAGCAATATTAGGGATGCTGAAGCCGGCAGCAGGTGATATATTGATTAAAGGAAAATCGTATCCTGAGCAACGAAAATTAGTGGGGTATGTGCCTCAACGGGGGTCGGTAGACTGGGACTTTCCGACATCCGTTTTAGATGTGGTTTTAATGGGGCGATATGGACAGTTAGGGTGGTTCAATCGACCTGGCAAAACAGATGAGCGATTAGCTATAGATGCGTTAAAACAAGTCGGTATGGCTGATTTATCGTGCCGTCAAATTAATCAATTATCCGGGGGGCAACAACAGCGTGTTTTTTTAGCGCGTGCCCTTGTTCAAGCCGCTGATATTTACTTTATGGATGAACCTTTTGTAGGGGTAGATGCAGTCACAGAAACAGCTATTGTGACTGTTTTAAAGTCATTACGAGATCAGGGTAAGACGGTTGTGGTGGTGCATCATGATTTACAAACATTAGCAGACTATTTTGATTGGGGGTTATTATTAAATGTGCGTAAAATTGCGATGGGTCCGATCAAAGAAGTAATAACGACGGATAATTTAAAGCTCGCTTATGGTGGACGAACAGCGTATATTTCTTAGAGATGAGTTATACGTTAACAATTGTTATTTTAGGAACAATATTATTAGGCAGTGTCGCAGGGGCATTAGGTTGTTTTGCAGTATTAAGAAAGCAAAGCTTATTAGGTGACGCAATTGCCCATGCCGCATTACCGGGCATTTGTATTGCTTTTTTAATTACAGGGGCAAAGCACTCAACGATGTTGGTTTTGGGTGCGATTATTGTGGGCTGGTTAGGGGCAATTATTTTATCGATTGTGACTCAGCAAACGACACTTAAAAAAGATGCGATACTGGGTATTATATTGTCTGTTTTTTTTGGCTTTGGATTAGTATTATTAACGTATATTCAACGGTTAGCGACTTCACAGAAAAGTGGTTTAAATCAATATTTATTTGGGAGTGCCTCTACATTATTAAAAGCGGATTTATGGGTGATGGGAGTTTTGGGCAGTATTGTGGTGATCATGATGATATTATTTTGGAAAGAATTTAAGTTAATTTCTTTTGATACAGCGTATGCGTCTTCATTGGGGTATCGTGTTAAAACGCTTGAAACTGTATTAACGATGTTAATTGTTGTTGCGATTGTTATTGGCTTACAAACAGTTGGTGTCGTGTTAATGAGCGCTTTGGTGATTGCGCCTGCTGTTGCCGCAAGACAATGGACAGATCGCTTAAGTGTTATGGTAATACTTGCTGGATTTTTTGGGAGTATTTCAGGTGTTATGGGCGCCTTGTTGAGCAGTTTTTTTTATCAGATTCCGACAGGACCGGTTATCGTTGTTGTTATGAGTATCATTGTAATTATTTCATTATTTTTATCGCCATTACGAGGTATTGTATGGGAAAAAGTTCGGCAGTATCGTAATCGAAAATTAATTTATCAGAAGAAAAGTTTATATCAGTTATGGCTTTTAGCCCAAAATCATGATGATTTAACATATGCGCATTCAATTACTACATTAGAAGCATTGGGCTTTCACTGGGCACTCGCGTCATTGCAACAATTAGTCCAAAAAGGGCTGGTATATAAAAATAAGCAAGGACATTGGGGCTTAACACAACAAGGGGTTACAGAGGCTCAGCGTGTGGCTGTTGCTTGGCGAGGGGAAGAATTAGTAAAAGAAAGACCTGATTATGATTGAGATTGAAATTATTGGAATTGCTATTGTGACCACATTAGCATGTGTATTACCGGGCGTTTTTTTAGTGTTAAGAGGCGTTGCATTAATGAGTGATGCGATTGCTCATTCAACTTTGTTGGGAATTGTAGGGGTTTTTTTTCTTGTTCATCAACTAGAGTCCCCATTATTTATTCTTGGGGCTTCATTAATGGGCGTATTAACTGTTTCTTTGACGGAGTGGTTAATTAATTCTAAGCGGGTTAAAAAAGATGCTGCAATTGGGTTAGTTTTTCCTCTTTTTTTTGCTATTGCAGTCATTCTTATTTCTAAATATGCGAGTCATATTCATTTAAACTCGGATGCTGTTTTATTTGGTGAGATTGCATTTGCACCTTTTGATCGGGTTATATTAAATGGAAGTGATTTTGGGCCAAAAGCGTTATGGTTAATGGGAGGGATATTGGGATTTAATAGTTTGATGATTGGACTTTTTTATAAAGAACTCAAAGTATCAACTTTTGATGCAGGGTTAGCAACTAGCTTAGGGATTTCACCAACGATAATGCATTATGGTTTAATGTCACTAACAAGTATTACTGCAGTGGGTGCTTTTGATTCAGTGGGGTCTATTTTAGTGGTTGCTTTAATGATTACACCTCCTGCAACTGCTTATTTAATTACAAATTCATTATCAGGTATGGTAATGATGAGTTGTTTTATTGGTGTAATGGCAGCTATGGTGGGGGTTTTTGTATCATTATATATGGATATATCTATTGCGGGTTCTATCGCAACAGTAACAGGTATTTTTTTTATGCTTGGTTTAATTTTTGCGCCACGAAGGGGGCTTTTGACACGCTTATTAGTTGTTAAAAAACAACGCATTTCATTTTCATTACGATTATTATTGGTTCAGTTACTGGCTCATGAAGGGAAAGCGTCTGAGTTAATTGAAAATACAGTTGCAAATATTATTAATCATATGCGTTGGAGTAATAAGCTGGCTCAGCACGTTGTGCGTCTTGGCGTTAGTAAAGATTGGTTACGTCATCAAAATGGTCGGTTATTTTTAACATCATTAGGCAGAGAGGTGGCTAAACGTGAAATGGTACGATTTTAAATAAAAATGATGAAAAAAGGGTCACTGCAAAGACTTCCAGCTTGATCGAAGTATAACACAGAGTATATGATTAGTGACTCTTAAGTTTGTGGGGCTATAGCTCAGCTGGGAGAGCACTTGGCTGGCAGCCAAGGGGTCAGCGGTTCGATCCCGCTTAGCTCCACCATCTATTTAAAGGTTATGGCGACAGAGCTATTTCCAAGTGCAACTCACTAAAATATGATAGAGGTAATTTCAGAAACTAGATAATTTGACTCATGATTCTACGAAGAACCTAAGGTAAAAAAACGATTACGGTGTTATCTCCATGGCCTTTAACTCATTAGAAGCAATTTGAGGTAGTCCGGGAGCGATATCACTTAAATCAGCTTGGCTAAGTATAATTAAAACATCTTCACGACTCCTTTCCCCTAATCCATTTTGAATATTTTATTTTTAATATTACTAAGTTTAGGTATTAGCTTATTGATTTCTGTGCAAGCTTTAGTTGTGTTCATTAAGCTTTTTAAATCCAAATTTTTAATTATTGCAGAAAAAGTAGACTACGCATAAGTAGCTTCGATTGAATAGGGTGATAATGAATAGTCTGTCATAATAAGCTCTTTTTAATTTTTGATTCAAAATTTAATAACTTTAATTTTTAGTTTTATCAATGATAAACAAAGCTATCTTATTTTATATTATCGATAATTTTGAAAATTAATTGTAGTTTATTTTTTTAAATTATATCAGGGTAATAGATATTGGGGATTATCTAGGCGCTGTCGAGAAATGTCTAATTTGCAGTATTTTCGTCCTGCTTATATCGCTTTGTTATACTGGATTAGTTGATCAATTGGAAAGCTTAGATCTTTACTGACATTGTAATAAAATCAGATTTTTTTATTTTGCAACAATTCTATCTCTAAGGGGAATTATTGTTGTATTTTCAATCAAGTTGAGGCACAATAAGGGTACTCTGACGGAGGGATGGCGGAGTGGTCAATCGCAGCAGACTGTAAATCTGCCGAGCTTTGCTCTACGTTGGTTCAAATCCAGCTCCCTCCACCATAATATTATAAAAATAAAAATGCTGTGTTTTTTACATGGTTGGTTAGTAGTTAACGTCACGTAAAAGAACGGTTATACTTAGTAGTTACAAATGATAGTAATATAATTATAAGGAGAATGCGATGAGTATAAAAAAAGTGAAAATGACGACAAATAAAGGCGAGATTATAATTGAGCTTAATGAGGATAAAGCCCCTATTACGGTGACTAACTTTTTAAAATATGTCCATTCTGGATTCTATGAAAATACAATTTTTCATCGTGTGATTGATGGTTTTATGATTCAAGGTGGGGGGTTTGAGTCAGGAATGATAGAAAAAGAAACAGAAAATACAATTAAAAATGAAGCACATAATGGGTTAAGTAATCAAAGAGGAACCATTGCTATGGCAAGAACAATGGAAGTTGATAGTGCGTCATCACAATTTTTTATTAATGTTGCGGATAATACGCCTTTAGATTATCAAGGCAGTGATCCTCAGAAGTATGGATATGCCGTGTTTGGTCAAGTTGTAGAGGGGATGGATGTCGTTGATGAAATTAAAGGTGTAACAACAGATTATTCAGGACATCATGGAGATGTTCCTATAGAAGATATTATTATTAAGGCGGTTACTGAAGTTTAAACTTTGTGTTAAATCCGTTTCAAAAAATTGGTGTTTTAGGGGAGGGCGTGACTGGAAAAGCGGTTATTCAAAAGGCTAAGGAACTTGACATTAGAGTTGTTCCAGTCGTAGAGGCCGACATTGTAATTGCAAGCCCAGGGATTGCGCCTAATTTATTTCCTAAAATTAAGGCCCCTATTATTTCAGAGTTAGATTATGCGTATTTATTAATGAAGCACTATACGCCAGATGTACAAATTATTGCGGTAACAGGGACTAATGGCAAAAGTACGGTGACCTCCTTAATTGCTAATTTATTAGATTGTCCTGCAGTGGGAAATATTGGAATTCCATTAATTTCATTAATTTCGCCTACTTTATCGGAGGATGTTATTTGTGTGGAGGTGAGTAGCTATCAGCTTGAAACGACTTTTTATTTTCGTCCTAACGTGGCGGTATTGTTAAATATTGTGGAGGATCATTTAGTTCGCCATGGGACAATGGAAAATTACTGTGCACAAAAACAGCGTTTGATTGCAGCGATGACAGTCGATTCCACTGTTTTTTATAATGCAAATGATGAGTATTTAAAACAAATGATTACGTCTACAAAAGCTACTTGTATTTCGTTTGAATCATCTCAACCATTACCTAATGATGTTGTATTACAATGGCAAAAAGGAAATTATTTAATTAATGCGGTTGCGGGTGCGATGGTCGCTCGTTTTTTTAGTCAAAATGAAGAGATAATGCTTAAAAAGTTAGCGGCGTTTAATTTTTTGCCTCATCGATTGGAAAGTGTATCAAATTTTTCAAATAGACAATTTATTAATGATTCTAAAGCAACTAACCCTAACGCAACTTTAATGGCTGTAGATGCATTTGATTCTCCGGTACATTTGATTTTATGTGGAGAAGATAAACAATATAATGGGCGTCAGTTTTTGAAGCAATTAAATTCTAAGGTAAGGTCTATTACGGTTTTTGGTAATTTATCAGAAGTATTGATGCCGTTAGCAGATATTGTGCATATTCCGATGATGAAAAAAGAAACATTAGCTGACGCTATAAAGTGTGCATATAATGCTTCTGAAGATAATGATGTGATTTTATTTTCACCATCTAGTTCAAGTTATGATCAGTTTAATGGATTTGAGGATCGTGGGAATCAATTTAAGTATTATGTTGAAACGCAGTTTTGTGAAACGACCTGACTATTTATTATTACTACCCATGATTGGGTTGCTGGTTATTGGGATTGTGATGCTTATTTCAACAAGCTCAATTGTGGGCAGTACAATGTATAATGACAGTTATTTTTTTATTAGAAAACAATTAGTATTTGTTGCTATTGGTAGTATCGTATGCTTTATGGGTATGACTGTGCCATATCATTATTATAAAAAATATTCACTTCAGGGCTATCTTATTGCATTATTTTTGTTAGTGTTGACATTAATTCCCGGGGTGGGTAAGTGGGTGGGCGGGGCCTCTCGCTGGTTAAACTTAGGGTGGGTTAGTATTCAACCTGTAGAAATAATGAAGTTTTTTATAGTGGTTAGTATGGCGGGGTTTTTAGCTAATAAAGGACAGCATTTAAATGGGTTGAGACAGGGAATATTTGCGGTTATTTGTTTAGTGTTATTGCCGTTATTGATTTTGTTTTTACAGCCTGATTTAGGTAATTTAGGATTAGTTTTGATGGTCATTGCGGCACTTCTTTTAGTCAGTCCCGTGCCGTTTAAGCATTTATTAGTTGTTGGCAGTAGTAGTATAAGTATTATTTTTGTTAGTGTTATGAGTCGCCCTTATCAGCAAGAACGTATTTTAGCTTTTTTAAACCCTGATCAAGATCCGACAGGTCGAAACTATCACATGATACAGTCATTAATTGCGATTGGTTCGGGGGGGATTTGGGGGCAAGGGCTTGGTGAGGGAAAGCTTAAATATTCTTATTTACCGCTGCAGTATTCTGATTTTATTTTTTCTATTATATGTGAAGAAGGCGGACTTATTTTGGCCACAGTGATCTTAATTTTATTTGGGATGATTATGGTTCGAGGTTTAAAAATTGCACGTTCTGCGTCAACATTATTTGGGTTTTATTTAGCGGTTGGGCTGATGTTAATATTGGTGCTGCAGGCGTTATTAAATATAGGTGTCACAATTGGGATGTTACCTGTAACGGGTATTCCGTTAACGTTTATAAGTTTTGGAGGTACTTCGTTGGTGATGTCAATGTTTTGTATTGGTGTTTTACTTAATATTTCGCGTTATGCTTTGAATGATAATGAGTGATATTATTTTTGCTTGTGGTGGAACGGGGGGGCATGTATATCCGGCGATTGCGATTGCACAAACATTACATTCAGTCGGGATTACATTTTTTGTTTCAACAGATCGTAACGATAAAGAAATTGTTCAGGCTTATGGGTATTCAAGCTTTGACATTCCATCTTCAAATAAAAATATCATTATATTACTTCGAGGAGCGATACGTGCTTGGCTTTTTTTAAAGCAGGCAAACCCTAAGCTACTTATTGCTACAGGGGGGTACCATACGGCTCCTATTATTATTGCAGCGAAGCTATTAAAGATTCCAATTATTTTATTAGAACAAAATGCATTGCCTGGTCGAACGAATCAATATTTAGCCAAACTGGCGACGCATATTTGTGTTTCGTTTCCAGATTCTAAAAAATACTTGCCAAGCGCTATCCTGACTGGGAATCCTATTCGTCAAAAGTATCGTCAGGAGCCATTATTAGATTCGTTGTTAGCCACCTTATCTGATTATCCCACTATTTTGATTATTGGGGGTAGTCAGGGTGCGCGAGGACTGAATCTTTTTTTTGATAACCATAGGGGCATGGTGTTGAGTGCGTCGTATAATATAATCCATTTAACAGGAAAGTCTTTTTTTGAAGCCCATTTTAATGGACAGCAACCCACTTTTAAAGATTCGCGCACAGGGGCGGTTGGTATTATATTGCCTTACTGTGAGGATATGAAAACATTATATAATAGATCTGCTATTGTAATTTCGCGAGCCGGAGCGACAACGATTGCAGAGTTAATGGCGTTTCAAAAAAAAGCAATTTTAGTGCCTTATCCTTATGCTAAAGATAATCATCAGTATTATAATGCAGAAGCATTTATTCAGACAGGGAATGGCCTTATAGTTGAAGAACAAAAATTACAAAAATCTAATATTTTATTGCAGATTAACATGGTATTACAACAACCATTTAAAGCGCAAAAATTACAATATGACCCACTGTTCGCTTTAGGGAAATTAATTCAAGATTATGTTTAATGCATACTTTCTTGTATTTTGTATATTTTTTATGTATTTTTTTCGTTTTTATATGGTATAAAAAAAATAATAATGATAATATTTTGATTGGTTAAAAATGAAAGATGATATTGTTTTAAAACTTTTTGATCAATGGAATACGGCATTAAAAACACAAGATCCTCATCAAGTGTTGACTTGCTATGCTTCGAAATCGATATTACTACCCACTTTATCTAATCAAGTTTGTGATACGTTTGAAAAAAAATTAGCTTATTTTCAATCATTTTGCCAGAAAGGCCCAGTGGGTACCATTGATGTGTCATATAGTAGGCAATATGGAGATATTGTTATTCATTCTGGGATATATACGTTTGCCTTCAATGATCAATCAGAAGCCACAGCTCGGTTTACTTATGTGTATCAAGACTCATTAATTATTGAGCATCATTCTTCTTTATTACCAGAGAATTAAACGATTAAAGGAGTGTTTTTTTCAATTTTGCTTTGTAGCAAAATGCTTAATCGGTATAATAACTCTGTTAACAAAGACAGTTATTTTGATTATTTTTGGGTGATTTGCCAAATTTAGGCGCAAATCACCCTGAGGCGTGCTATGCGCTTTGAAAAAGGGGTGGGGCATTTATCCTGACAAGGCGTTTCGCATTGTGAACAGTTGTATTCATAAAGAACTGAAATTGAACCTTAGTCTGTCTACGATGGGACTGCCGCAAAACAGAAAAAACTGATTGAATGCGATGTCGCCAAAGTCATAAGATTTGCAATTTATCGCCTGAGGAAGTGCTGCAGCGCACCATAACGAAGGTGAAAATTGTAAAGATTAGGCATTTCGCGACATCGCCTAATAGGATAGTACCGCAAACGCTGAACGGTCTAAGCAAAATATTTCCCTCCAAGGCCAAAAGAAAAAAGAAACAAAAAAGAGGAATTGGCCAGGCTGGAGATATATATGATTTTTCTAATACATGTACCCATGTATAATAAAAATTGGAAGTACTCTACCTAACCACTGGATTGCTTTGTTTGGGTTCTGGGTTGACTTTGTAGGGGTTAA